>NZ_CAJULS010000026.1 GCF_910587525.1 uncultured Oscillibacter sp.
CACCGAGATCTACACTCTTTCCCTACACGACGCTCTTCCGATCTCAGCACCAGCAGCTTCGGCCGGTGGCTCAGGGCGGCGGCGATGGCCAGCTTCATTGTCATGCCCCGGGAGAAGTCCTTGAAGGGCTTCTTCTCCGGCAGATCGAAGCGCTTTAAGTAGTCCTCGTAGACCGCCTGCTCCCACTGGCGGTAGGTATCCGCCATGATCTTTCCCACCTGGAGGGCGTTCAGCGTCTCGGGAAAGTGGGCCTCGTCCAGCACCACGCCGATGTTCTCCTTCATCCGGGTAAACTCCGGAGCGGAGGCGTCCATTCCCAGCACAGCGGCTCTGCCGCTGTCCGGCCGCAGGGCTCCCATGAGGAGGCGGATGGTGGTGGACTTTCCGGCGCCGTTCTCGCCCACCAGGCCGCAGATGGTACCGCTGGGCACCGTCAAATTCAGGTCCTGGATGGCGAAGCTCCCGAAGGACTTGCAGATGTGATTCAGTTCAATGGCATTCATGTTGATTCCTCCTCTGACAGGATGCGCAGCATTTCGTGCAGCTGCTCGTGTGAGAGATCGCAGCGTTTTGCCAGCTCCACGGCGGCGGAGAGATGGCTCTCCAGTTCCCGCAGCTGCTGCTCCCGGATCAGGTCCAGATTCCTCTCCGCCACAAAGCAGCCCTTGCCGGCCACGGTGTCAATGAGGCCGTCGGCCTCCAACTCGTCGTAGGCCCGCTTGGTGGTGATGACGGAAATCTTCAGATCCTTGGCCAGCGCCCGGATGGAGGGCAGGGCCTCGCCGGGCCGCAGCTGTCCGGCGATGATCTGGGCCTTGATCTGGGAGTAGATCTGGTCGTAGATCGGCTGGTTGGTGATATTTCGGATAATCAGCTCCATGGACTTTTCTCCTGTTCGTACTGTACATATACAGTATACACAGTATGAACGGTATGTCAAGGGGGGATTTCAAAATTTCCGAAAATTTCTTTGGGGGATCGGTGCACGCCGGTTTGGCCCACTGTAGTAAAAAGCGGAGGGCTTTTGCCCTCCGCCTTTTCATTCGCCGTATTTTCAGCGCATTTCGGAGACGATGTTGTCCACGGCATGGTCCACGGCGACACCCAGCTTGTGGATACTCTTACCCACCTGCGTTTTCATGGAATCCCTGCCGTGAGGCGTCATCATCCCCACTGCGGCGCCGGCCATCAGGCCCGCGCTCATACCGACCCAAAATCCGGTACATGTCTTCATATCAGTCACTCCTTTTCGGCATGGGGATAGTATGGCCCGTGTTCCGCAAAAAAACCGCGGTTTCTCCATTTGCCAAAAACTTCCCGAAAGAGTATAGTATATGTGAAAAAACAATTTTTCTGGAGGCGTCTATGACCACCATCTATCTGATCCGCCACGCCGAGGCGGAGGGAAACCTGTACCGCATTGCCCAGGGCCAGGACGACAGCGCCCTCACGGACCGGGGCTGGCGGCAGGTAAAGGCCCTGGAGCGGCGCTTTGCCGGCGTCCAAATCGACGCGGTGTACACCAGCGACCTCTACCGCACCCGGGCCACCGCCAGCGCCCTGTACCTGCCCAGGGGACTGACGCCCCGCCTGGAGCGGGACCTGCGGGAGATCCATGTGGGCGTGTGGGAGCGGAGGACCTGGGGGGAGATCGCCCGCCGCTGGCCGGACCAGATGGCGGACTTCAGCCGGCGGATGGACCGCTGGCGCATGGAGGGAGCCGAGACCCCGGCACAGGTGCTGGAGCGGGCCCTGGGGGTCCTGGGGCGGATTGCGGCGGAAAATGAGGGGAGGACTGCTGCGGTCTTCTCCCACGGCTATGTTATCCGCCTGGTGCTGGCGAAGCTGCAGGGCATCTCCCTTCGGGACACCGGAGACAAGTCCCCCACCGGGGACAACACCGCCGTCTCCTGCCTGGAGTGGGACGGGGCGTCCCTGCGGGTGGTCTGGCAGAATGACAACAGCCACCTGCTGGCGCCGGAGTTCCTGGCGGGCGAAAAGGTGCGCAAACGGGCAAACGCTCTGGAGCCGGGGCTGTATTTCACGCCGGTTCGCCTGCCGGAGCAGGCGGCGATGCTGCCGGACCTGACCGCCGCCTCCTGGGAGGGAGAGCCGCCCGTTCCGGACCCCGCCTGCCCCGCTCTGGCGGGGTACCTGGGGGAGGAGCCGGTGGGGCTTGTTCAGTTCGGCCCGGGACCGGGGGAAATCGCCCTGGCCTGCGTCCGGCGGGACTGCCGGAGGCGGGGCTTCGGCGTGCAGCTCATCGGACAGGCGGTGTACTACTGGCGGCCCTTGGGGGCGGACCGTCTGCGGATTGTCCTGCCGGAGGGCTGCGCCGCGGAGCGGTTCTTCGGGGACTGCGGGTTCGCCTCCGTGGAAGCGGCCGGACCGGGCAGCCGGCTCTGGGTAAAAGACATCGGATTTGACCCGGCGTTCAAATCCTGACAATATTTTTTGGACAGCCAGGTTCTGACAAAGTTTTCATTGACAAACAGGGTATGATTTCCATATAATACCCCTCGAAAACAAGTCCTGTAAAAGGGAGTAGCTTGCGTCCTTCGGGATGCGGCGGGGCTCGTCAGCACGATGGTTCTGGAGCCGTCCGGACCCCGCCTGAAAAAGCGAGACTTTTATTGTATGCGGCGCCGGCGGGGGGAGATCCCCGTCAGGTTTTCCGTGTGCAATGAGGGTCTCGTTTATCTTTGAAAAACGGAGGACGTGCGTGTAATGAGTATTTGGGTAACGGTACTGCTGTTCCTGCTGGGACTGGCACTGATTGTCAAGGGCGGCGACTGGTTTTTGGACGGCGCGGTATGGATCGCGGAGGCCACCGGCGTACCCCGGTTCATCATCGGGGCCACCATCGTCTCCCTGGCCACCACGCTGCCGGAGCTGACGGTGTCCGTCACCGGGGTGCTCCAGGGGGAGGTGGACCTGGCGGTGGGCAACGCCGTGGGGTCTGTCACCGCCAATCTGGGGCTGATTCTGGGCATCTCCATTGTGTGCATTCCCTCGGCGGTGGACCGGAAGCAGTTTGATCTGAAGGCCATTTTGATGGTCTCCGGCGCACTGCTGCTGTTCCTGCTGTGCCGGGGCGGCGTGCTGCCGGTGCTGCCCAGCCTTCTGCTGTTCGTGGTATTTGCCATATACATTGGGAACAACGTGATGGACGCCCGGTCCGGCATGGCGGAGAGCCGGGGGACGAACCCCAAGCGCCGCACCACTTCTCACCGGCAGATGTTCATGAAGTTGGTTCTGTTCGCCGCGGGCATCGTGGCCATTGTAGTGGGCTCCCGGCTGCTGATTGACTACGGCAGCGAGCTGGCGCTGCTGCTGGGCGTGCCCTCCAGCATCATCGGCGTCACCATGGTGGCCATCGGCACCTCCCTGCCGGAGCTGGTGACCACCCTGACCGCCATCGCCAAAAAAGAGGCGTCCATGTCCGTAGGCAATATCATCGGGGCCAACGTCATTGACCTGACCATGATCCTGCCGGTGTGCTCCGCCGTGTCCGGCGGGCGGCTGTCCATCGGTGCCCAGACCACGGCCCTGGACCTGCCGGTGTGCCTAGGCCTGTGTTGCCTGGCGGTGCTGCCGCCGTTGGTAAAGGGAAAGTTCTACCGCTGGCAGGGCGCGCTGATGCTGGGGATCTACGCCGCCTACGTGGTGGCGCTGGTGCGCTGAGAGGACAGCGCTTCGCCGAATGCTCCGGCTTACGACGGTGAAAAGACGTCCCCCGCGGGTAAGCACCCGCGGGGGATTGATTTGCTGTCAGGCAAACGTCACCACGGTGCCGGTCTTGCCGTCCAGGGCCTCCAATGCCTTGTCAAGACTTGTGATAATGGCTTTTTTTCCCGGGTTGGCCCGGACGAATTTCATGGCGGCCTCGATCTTGGGCAGCATACTGCCCACGCCGAACTGACCCTCTGCGGCGTACCGGGCGGCCTCCGCCAGACTGATGTGGCTCAGATCCTCCTGGTCCGGCTTGCCGAAGCGGATGGCCGCCTTTTCCACCTCTGTCAAAATCAAAAGCACGTCGGCTCCCACGGCTTCCGCCAGGAGCTCCGCGGCAAAGTCCTTGTCGATCACCGCCGCCACGCCCTCCAGGGTGCCGTCCGGGTTCTCCACTACCGGGATGCCGCCGCCGCCGCAGGCCACCACAATGGCGTGGTCCCACAGCAGTCGGATGGCCTCGATTTCCACAATCCGCCGGGGCAGCGGAGAGGGCACCACCCGCCGCCAGCCCCGGCCGGCGTCCTCCCGCATGGTGTAGCCCCGTTCCGCCTCCAGCTGCCGGGCTTCCTCCTGGGTATAAAAGGCGCCGATGGGCTTGGTGGGATTCTGAAAGGCCGGGTCGTTCCGGTCCACCACCACCTGTGTGGCCAGAGTGACCACGGGGTAGTTCCGGTTGCGGCTGTTGAGCGCGTATTTCAGCGCCTGCTGGATGTGGTAGCCGATATACCCCTGGCTCATGGCCCCGCAGACGTCAAAGGGCATGGGCGGGGCCACGTCCCTGGCGGCCTCGCTGGCCAGGACGATGCGGCCCACCTGGGGGCCGTTTCCGTGGACCACGGCCATCTCGTAGCCCCGCTGGCTGATCTGGGCGATGTGGGCGCTGGTCTTTTTCACAACCTCCAGCTGGGCCTCGGCGGTGGCTCCGCTGTCCTTGGACTGTAACGCGTTGCCCCCCAGGGCGATGACAATTCTCTCGGGCATGGGATGACTTCCTTTCCTGCTGCAAGTTTTCAATGGGAAGTCTGTGCCGTTTGAAAGAGTTTATGCGGCGCAAAACAAAGACCGGGGATATTTCCCCGGTCTTTGCGCTTTTTAAGTATTGTGAAAAATTACGTGTCAGGCGGCGGGTTCGGTGTCCTTCTCCGCCAGCTGGCGGAACAGGAAGGTGACGATCTGACCGCGGTTGCAGGGATTCGCGGGGGCGAAGGTGGTGCCGTCGCCGGTACCGGCGGTGATCTCATTCTCCACGGCCCAGGCCACAGCGCCGGCATACTCGGCGTCGGCGGCCACATCGGTAAACTCCTTCTCGGTCTCCGCCTCGGGGCTCCCGGCGGCCTTCCACATGAAGGTTACGGCCATGCTGCGGGTGCAGGTGGCGGCGAGATCGGCGTCTTCGGCGATCATCTCATTCTCCACGGCCCACTTGGCGGCGGAGGTACGGTCGGCCACACCCTCCTCAGCGCCGGGCTTGCCGTTGGCGCGCCACAGGAAGGTCAGAATGTGGGACACGGTGCAGGGATCGCCGGGGCCAAAGGTGGTCTCGGTCTTGCCCAGGGTGATCTCCTTGCCCACGGCCCAGTCGATGGCGGCGGCGAAGGGAGATGCGGCGTCCACGTCGGTGAACTTGGGTTCGGCAGGCTCGGTGGGCTCGTCGGGAGTCTGGCCCTCCTCATTCTTCTCCTCGGGGACGGCAGTCTCTTCGTCCTTTTTCTCCTCGTCCTTCTCCTCGGGGGCGGCGGCGGGATCGGCGGGAGTGGTCTCCTCATCCTTCGCCTCGGGGTCGGCGGGAGCGGTGGTGCCGGCGGGGGCGGCATCGTCGGCGGGCTCGTCGGCCAGAGCCATGGGCATGACGCCGAGGGTCAGGACCAGGGCCAGCAGAATGGCCAGCCATCTTCTAGTGTGCTTCATATTCTTCCTCCTTTGTTTATATGGGCGTCTCGCCGGACGCCCAAGTTAATGGAGATATTATATGCCACCCAAAAACCACTGTCAAGAGTTGGATATTCACAGAGAAGTGAATAATACAAATTGTATATATGAAGGATTTCCTGCGTTTTAATTTTTGGCGGTTTGTCAGCTTTACAGGAATTTTGAAGACACTTTTCGGAAAAAGTCGAAAAAGCCAGAGGAGATTCTCCTGAAAATTTCGCCGGAATTCCCATTATTTTTGGCTTTCCCGGCAGAAAATTTTCAAATTCAAAGAAAATCTAGATTTACATAATGTCGAAAATAATATTCTTCTACAAGGAGTTATTCACATTTTCCACGGAGTTTTCCACACAGGTAAAACCGTTGTGCTACAATGGATATACAAATTATATCCGTTTTTTTGAATTCCCGTCAATGAAGTTTTCACTTTTTCTAAAGTCTGCTTTTACTTTACATAAAACATATTGAGATTGTAGATTTTCATTTCGGCCACTTGATTTTTGATAAAGGCCGCCCTCACTATACAAAAAATACTGGCATATCCAAAAAAAGGAAGTCCCTCGTGCCTCGCCTGCAAAACACGAAGGGCCTCCATATGATATCTCTGCTGCATATTCGCCGCCCTTAGTCAAAAAACGCAGGGGGGCGCCTCGGAAATGTCCCGGGTGGCGTAAGCATTCAGCTCCATGCCCGCCGTATTTCCCGCCAAATACTCGTAATAGCCCTGGGCGCCGATCATAGCGCCGTTGTCGCCGCACAGGGACAGCGGCGGCAGATACAGCCGGCAGCCCGCCTCCCGGCAGGCACGCTCCAGACTGGCCCGAATGATGGAGTTGGCTGCCACGCCGCCGGCGGCCACGATGGTTTTGCGGCCCGTCTTCCGGGCGGCCTCCATGGTCCGGGGTACCAGCGTGTCGCTGACAGCCTGGGTGAAGTCCCGGGCCAGAGCCGCCCGGTCCAGCTCCTCTCCCACCTGCTGGGCGTGGTGGGCCAGGTTTACCACTGCCGTCTTCAACCCGGAAAAGCTCATGTCCAGGGGCGCACCGTCCACCTGGGCGTGGGGCAGGGCGTAGACGCCGCCCTGGGACTGCTGTGCCAGTTGGTCTATGGGCTTTCCGCCGGGGTAGCTGAGGCCCAGCACCCGGGCTGCCTTGTCAAAGCACTCCCCCGCCGCGTCGTCCCGGGTGGAGCCCAGGATTTCCATATCCGTGTAGTCCCGCACGTCCACGATCAGCGTGTTGCCGCCGGAGATGGCCAAAGTCAGGAAGGGGGGCGCTAAGTCCGGGAAGGCGATGTAGTTGGCGGCGATATGTCCCCGGATGTGATGGACGGGAATCAGGGGCACCCCCAGGCCGAAGGCTGCGGATTTGGCAAAGCTCAGCCCCACCAGCACCGCGCCGATGAGTCCGGGGGCGTAGCTGGCGGCCACGGCGTCAATATCGGCCCGGGTACAGCCCGCCTGCGTCAACGCCTGCTGTGCCAGGGCGGCGATGACCTCCACGTGCTTCCGGGAGGCAATCTCCGGCACCACGCCGCCGTAGAGGGCGTGCATATCCGCCTGGGAGGCGACAATATCGGACAGGACCCGCCGTCCGTCCTCCACCACCGCGGCTGCAGTCTCGTCACAGGTGGACTCAAAGGCCAATATCTTCATGGACGCACCTCCTCTCCCGCCTCCGCCGGGGCGGCGGAAAACTCCCGGGTCATGATGACGGCGTCCTCCCGGGGATGCTCGTAGTAGTTCTTTCGCCGTCCCACGCTGCGGAAGCCCCGGCTGCCGTAGAGGGCGATGGCGTCGTAATTGGAGGCGCGGACCTCCAGGGTCAAAAAAGCCAGGCGGTTCCCCTGGGCAAAGTCCAAAAAGACCTGCAGAAGCTGGCTGGCCACACCCCTGCGGCGGCAGTCCGGCCGCACGGCGATGTTGGTGACCGTGCCCTCGTCCAAAATCACCTGCAATCCGGCGTAGCCCGCCACCTGACCCTCGCTGTCCAGGGCCACCAGGAAGGCGGAGAGGCCGTTGTCCAGCTCTGCCGCCAGGAGACTCCGGGACCAGGGGTCTGAGAAGCAGATCCGCTCCAGGGCTGTCACCGCGTCCAGATGATCCGCCGTCATGGGGACGATGCGCACACGCATATTCTCACTCATATATTCGTTTCCTTTCTGATCTCCCGCCTGTGGCGGAGGTGGATGCCGATGTGCCCCATGCCCAGGACCGTCACGCCCAGGAGCATCCAGACGACCCGTCCGTAGATGCCCAGCAGGAAAAAGGCCGCCACCGGCAGCGAGGCCCCCGCCACGGGGACGCCCAGCAGGCTGGAGGTGAAATCCGCCATGGTCCGTGCACTGCGGAAGTACCGGAGCCACCAGAGCTCGTACAGGACCATCAGCGCCGCCGCCCCGATGAGCCACCAGGACCAGGGGGTCCAGGGGCGGAGATTAAAGTCCTGAAAAACCAGCGCGGCGCAGGTGGTCCACACCTGCCCCGTCCGCTCCAGCGCCAGCAGAGAGCGGCTCTCCACCGAGGGATCGTAGTCCCGGGGCCTGCAGCGGGTCCACAGCAGGTTGGGGACCAGCAGGCACAGCAGAAAGATAGCGCCCACATAGGAAAAACCAAAGGTCCCCATCATGGAGCGTCCCCCTCGGAGATCCGCTGCGCCAGCCGGGCGGCGCAGTAGTCCCGGGCGTCCTCCAGAATACTCCGCCGTCCGCCCTCCCGGGAAAAGCCGCCGTTTTCACCCCGGGCCAGATTCTCCTCAATGAGCGCCATGGCCCGGGGGGTAGTTCTCCTCGCAGAGAAGGCAGAGAATGATCCCCAGGACTTTAGGCCGCTCCTCCGCCTCCAGCCGGGTTCGGTAGGCTGCCAGATCCGGAAAGGTGTTCTCCGCCGCCAGGGCCTCCGCCCGGTCAAAGACAGCCTCCACGGCGGATTCCGGGTCCTCCGGCCCGGACAGGCGCTCCTGCCAGGCGGGGAGCCACAGGCCCCGGGCCGTAAACGCGCCCCAGACATGGAAGCTGAAGGGCTGCTCCGCCGCCTCCTCCGCCATGTGGAATACCTTCCAGTACATCTCGTCCAGCGCCGGGGGCTTGCAGTAAAAATTGGCCTTCAGGATATGGCTGTCAAAGGCAGAGGGCATCACGATCAGTACGTCCAGCAGGTTGTCCCGCACCCGGTACTGATGTCCCCGAACGGTTTTCCACCCCCGCCGCTTCCCGATCTCCCTGCAGGCTTTTTCTATGGCTTTTTTCAGGAGCTTTTCCTGCTCCCGAATCATCTTCTGCTCCTCTCTTGTCATCCCTTTGCCTCCAGCCAGTTTTTCCCCCAGTGGGCCTCCGCCGTCAGCGGGACGGAGAGGCGGACCACATTCTCCATCTCCTCCTCCAGCAGCTTTGCCGCGCGCTCCGCCTCGGCCTCGGGACACTCCACAATCAGCTCGTCGTGGACCTGGAGCACCAGTTTTGCCTCCAGGCCCTCGGCTTTCAGCCGTTTCCACACGGCAATCATGGCCAGCTTCATCACGTCCGCCGCCGCGCCCTGGATGGGCATATTCAGCGCCACCCGCTCCCCGAAGGACCGCAGGCTGAACTTGGAGGATTTCAGCTCCGGCAGGTCCCGCCGCCGGTGGAAGAGAGTCTCCACGTAACCGGCCTCCCTGGCCTGGGACACCACCCCGTCCATATACCTCCGCACGCCGGGAAAGGCGGCGAAGTAGCCGTCCATATAGGCCTTGGCCTCCGCCGTGGTGACGCCCAGGTCCTGACTGAGAGAGAAGGGAGAGATGCCGTAGACAATGCCGAAGTTTACCGCCTTGGCGCCGCGGCGCATCTCCTGGGTCACTTCGGCCCGGTCCACATGGAACACCTTGGCGGCGGTCTCAGCGTGGAAGTCGCCCCCTGCCAGAAAGGCCGAGCGCATGGCCTCGTCTCCAGAGACGTGGGCCAGCAGCCGCAGCTCGATCTGAGAGTAGTCCGCGTCCACCAGGACGCAGCCCTCCGCCGGGACGAACATCTTCCGGATCTCACTGCCCAGGTCCGTGCGGGTGGGAATGTTCTGGAGGTTGGGCTCTGTGGAGCTCAGCCGCCCCGTGGCGGTGACGGTCATCTGAAAGCTGGTGCGTATCCGGCCGTCCGCGTCCAGGGCCTTCAAAAGGCCGTCGGCATAGGTGGATTTCAGCTTGGCGTACTGGCGGTACTCCAGCACCGCCCCCACGATGGGGGCCTCGTACCGGAGATTCTCCAGCACGTCGGCGTTGGTGGACCAGCCGGTCTTGGTCTTCTTGCCGTGGGGCAGGCCCAGCTTTCCGAAGAGGATCTCCCCCAACTGCTTGGGGGAGTTGATGTTGAATTTCTCCCCGGCCAGGTCATAGATGGTCTTTTCCAGCTCCGCCGTCCGGGCGGCCAGCATCCCGCCGAAATCCGCCAAGGCCTTTCGGTCAACCCTGCAGCCCGCCAGCTCCATCTCCGCCAGCACCCGGCACAGGGGCAGCTCGATCTCCGTGAACAGCCGTTCCATGTCCTTCTCCCGGAGCTTTTCGCCCAGGGTCTCCCGCAGGGCCGTCACGGCAGAGGTATGGCTGTACAGCGACGCGGCCACCTCCGCCGTCTCTCCCAGGGGGGAGAAGGCATTCGGCTCCAGGTAGAGGGCCCCCGGCAACTCCTCGTTATAATAGGAGACAAACAGCCGGGGAAGGTCGTAGCTTCCCGCGGTGGCGTCCAGCAGGTAGGCCGCCAGGGCCGTATCAAAGACGAAGCCCTCCGCCGGGAGGCGGTTTTCCAGCAGGACCCGCATCAGGTCCTTGACGTTGTGAGCCGCCTTGGGGATGTCCGCTGAAAAGAGAGCCGCCAGCAGGGCGTTCCAGTCTCCCCCGTACCGGGAGAACCGCAGGTCTGCCAAGAGCGCGCTGTCCGGCCCGGTCCGGCACTCCACCGCCAGCACCTGGAGATCCGGCAGGGCGGTGACGGACACGCACTCCACCTCCCGCCACAGCTCCAGCAGCTCCGCGGCCCGGGCCGGGTCCGCCACCTGCTCCACAACGGCGGCAAAATCCGCCTTCTCCGCCGCCGGGGCGGCCTCCGGCGTCAGGCCGAACTTCTCAATCAGCTTGGCAAATTCCAGCTTCAAAAACAGAGGATAGGCCGCGGGGCCGGGGGATTTCACCAGATTGTCTTCCGGGGCGAACTCCAGCGGCGCATCGGTGACAATGGCGGCCAGCCACTGGGAATGGCGGGCGGCCTCCTCCCCCTCCGCCAGTTTTTTGACAAGGCCCGGCTTGGCGGGGGTCTCCGGCGCGGAGAGGATGTCCGGCATCTGCGCATACAGGCGGCCGATGGAGCCGTACATCTGGATCAGGCCCATGGCGGTCTTCTCCCCCACGCCCTTGACGCCGGGGATGTTGTCGGAGGCGTCTCCCATCAGGGCCTTCAGGTCAATCATGTGGATGGGGTCAAAGCCGTACTGCTCCCGGAAGGTCTCGGGAGTCATATCCCTGGTGGTGGTCTGGCCCATACGGGTGGAGACCAGCTTCACTTTGGTGTGGTCCGTAATCAGCTGGAGGCTGTCCCTGTCCCCGGTGACCACCACGCACTCCCAGCCATCGGCTTCGCATTTGCGGGAGATGGTGCCCAGCAGATCGTCGGCCTCCCAGCCCGAGAGCTCGTAGCGGGGGATGTTCAGCGCGTCCAGCACCTCTTTCAAAACCGGCATCTGCATCCGCAGCTCCTCCGGCATGGGCTTGCGGGTGGCCTTGTAGGCCGCGTCCGCCGTGTGGCGGAAGGTGGGGGCGTGAACGTCAAAGGTGACGCACACCGCGTCGGGGCGCTCCTCCCCCGTAAGCCGCAAAAGGGTAGTGAGAAAGCCGAAGACGGCGTGGGTATAGAGTCCGTCCCGGGTAGTCAGGGGCCGGATGCCGTAGTAGGCCCGGTTGATGATGCTGTTTCCGTCAATGGCCATCAGTTTCATGGGGAGAACCTCCAGTGCTTCCATAGATTGTAATAGTATACCCCAGATCAGGCGGCGGCGCAACGGCGAAATGGGAAAAGGGCGCGAAGCGCAGGTAAAAGTTTCGCCAGCCTTTACAAAGGCTTCGGGGACCGAGGGCAAGCCCAGGGGCGCGCCCCGCAAGGCGCGAGCTTCCCTTTTAGCACCGTAAAACCCAGCGGCTGAGCGCACCTTTGCCGCCCGAAGGGTTGTAAACAGCGTCCCTCGTCCCCCATACATTTTATTTTATGTGCCTGCTCAAAAAAGAGGAGCCGCTTTCGCGGCTCCTTTTGGTGTTCTTGTCAATCCGCCGTATGGCCCTCCAGGGTCAGCAGGCGGCGGGTGGCGTCCAGGTCCTTGTCCTCCGCCCAGCCGTAGCGGTACGGGCCGAAGACGTCCTGACACAGCATCCGGGTCTCCCGGTCGCAGCCCTCTCCCGAAAAGAGGGGAGTGCCGTCCGCATTGGTCTGGGTGCCGTCGTAGAAGCAGAGCTGGGTCAGGGTGAACATCAGCGGGTCTTTCAGGTTCAGCCCCGGGGCGGACAGGTCCTCCCGCTCAGGGGAAACCGCCAGCACCATGTCGTAAAACCGCTCCGTTTGGCCCAGAGAGAAGACCTTTTCATTCAGGAACTCCGCCGTGTCCCCGTTCCGCGCCGCCGAATCGCTGTCGTCCCGGGGAAACACGTCGATCTCCCCGGCCTCCGCCGCCTGAATCAGCTGGTCAAAGTCCCCGTATACCGTGACGCGGGAGAGGCTCGCTGTGGTATTTCCCTCGTAGTTGTCCGCCAGCCACAGGTCCACCGCCCGGCGGCCCGGCAGGGAATCCCGCTCCAGCAGGCCCCAACGGGCGCGGTTCATCTCCTCCCAGGTGGGCAGGTCTCCCTCCTTGCCGGCCCGGACGGCCAGATTCAGACCGTAGTCCGTGGGGGCGGCGCAGATGGACGCCTGGAAACTCCCGCCGCTGTCCGTCCACAGAGGGCTCTCATTGGCGCCGGGGCCGGAGGCCAGCAGCAGGACCGCCTCTGTCTCCTGGCCGGCAAAGCCCTCGGCGGGCAGAATGGCGATGTCCACAGCGCCCCCGTTCAGTGCCTGTACCGTGGCGGCGGGAGAGGACCCGATGGTAACCTGTATGGTGTCCGTAATAATGGATTGATTTTCCGCCAGGGTGGACCGCAGGAGCTCCGGAAGCGTTCGGGCGGCCTCCATCAGCCGCTCCGAGCCGAGGCCGCCGCGGCAGATCTCAATACGCAGGATGTCCAGCTCCAGGGGATTCTCCGGGGAGACTGGGCGGGGTTCCCCGGGCTCCTTCGTCCCGGAAGGCGGGTCCTGTACCGGGTCCGGCGGGGCGTCTTCCCGCCGTCCGCAGCCGGACAGCAGCAGGGCCAGAGCCAGCAGCAGGGGTAACAGTTTCTTCATAGGCGCTCCTTTTCCGCTGAGGGTGTGGTATGATACCTGTATTCTAGCACTCCGTCGGCAAAGGCGCAAGGGAGGCCCCCGGGAAGCATCCAAACGCGCATTTTATTATTCGCGGTTCCGGTTTTGCGGCTGCGGCTTTGCAGGGGCGGGGCTTTGTCCCCGCCCGGCTTCCCGAAATCGCCTGTTTTCCGGTGGACGGACCGGGACAGAGCCCGTCCCGCATAAAATACGCGAAGAAGGCTCCCGCATCTCCTGACCGGGCCATTTTCGTCTCAACTCCGGTACTTCAAAAAATTTTTCCAAAGAGTGAAAGTATTTCCCCCGCTCAATCGTACCCTATATGAGCGCGCTTCAAAGGAGTTGAAATCAAATGAATTACAGCCAGCAAGCGGAACGTCTGGCGGAGACTTACGCCGACGCCATCCTCCGCCTGAGCTACACCTATCTGAAAAATACCCAGGACGCCCAGGACGTGTGCCAGACCGTCTTTGTCAAGCTCCTGACGGAGCCCCGGAGCTTCGAGAGCCCCGCCCACGAGCGGGCCTACATCCTGCGCATGGCGGCCAACGCCTGCAAGGACATCCTGAAAAGCCCCTGGCGCCAGCGTACCCGCCCCCTGGAGGACGGATTTCAGGTCCCCGCCCCGGAGGCGGAGGACGGCTCCGTCCTGGCGGCGGTAAATACCCTGCCGCCCCACTACCGGGCTGTGATCTACCTCTGCTACTACGAGGGCTACACAGCCGCGGAGATCGGGGAGATCCTGGGGGTGCCCACCGCCACCGTCCACACCCGTCTGGCCCGGGGCCGGACCAGGCTGAAAGAGATTTTAGGAGGAATGGACTATGAGCAATCTGTCTGAGTATAAGCAGAGTATGGAAACCCTTCACTTTACCCCTGAGCAGAGAGCGCAGCTGGCGGCCGGCGCCGCAAAGGCGGCCTCCCGTCAGGTGGCCCACCGCACCCGCAGGCCCTTTGGCAAGATGGCGGTCATCGCCGCGGCGGCGGCAGTGATGCTGGCGGTGGGCGCCGGCGCCGCGGGCGTCCTCCCCAGCCCCATCGACGTATTTACCCCCCTCTTCGGCGGCAGCGTGGCCCAGACGGAGGTCATCGACAAGATCGGCCATCCCATCGGGGCCTCCGCAACCGATAACGGCATCACCGTCTCCGCCGACGCCATCATGGGCGACGAGTACAACGCCGTTATCGTCTACACCCTCACCCGGGAGGACGGGGAACGCTTCCTGCCGGAGGGCAAGGACCTGAACGAGACCTACCTGATGATGGGCGGCTTTGGCGGCAGCAGCTGGGTCAAGGGCGGCAGCCACGGCACCAGCTGGTTTGTGGACCAGGACCCGGAGGACAACGTGATCCAGATGGTGGAGACCGCCTCCTCCAACGTTCCCATGACCCACGGCACCGCCACGGCGGATTTCCAGGATCTGCGCTATTGGGATTCGGAGACGAAGCGGGACGAGCTGCTGTATGAGGGCCGGTGGAAGTTCCGGTTTGAGGTGGACTACGAGGACTGCTCTGTCCGCATGGGCGGCGGCGAGACCTTTTCTCAGGATGGGCTGGGCTTTACCATCGACAGCGTCAGCGTTTCCCCCGTCGCGGTGAAGGTGGACTATACCGCGGACACGGAGGTGGTCTGGTCCAACAGCCAGAGCGGACGGCAGGACCCCGAGGACGCCCGCCAGTCCCAGCGGTATCTGGAAAACGTGGAGATCCTGCTGGCCAAGACCGACGGCACGGTCATCGACCTCAGCACCTCCGGCGGCAGCCTCCGTCCCGGAAACGGCGTTACTGCCTGCACCAAGGGCCAGGTGCTGGAGGAGATCATCCCCCTGGAGGAGCTGGCGAGCATCTCCGTGGGCGGCGTGGTCTACCCCATCCACGCGGATTAAAAGAGGAAACGCGCCAGGGTGATCAGCCCTGGCGCGTTTTTGCGTATTGTAAATCCCCGTGGCGCGGGAGGGTTCCCAGACCTCCCGGCAGATCCATCATAGCCTCCTCTTCCGCGGAAGTCAAGCAGAATAGTTGCGCATCGCAACGATTTGTGCAAAGCGTCAAAAATGGCGGGACGGAATTGACCATCCGCCCTTGTCCTGCTATGATACGATGTAAAAGGAGGCGATGGCATGGACCCCACCAAGCGCCGCATCCGGAAGATCGACCGGGACGCCCAGCGGTTCGTGGCCCAGGCTCTGGGCAATACGGACCTGAGCCTCAGCGACTACGACATGATCCACACCGTGCGCCACCGCCCCGGCGTCACCCAGGAGGAGCTGCGGCGGCTGTACTGCCTGGACAAGAGCACCATTGCCCGCCGGGCGGCGAAGCTGGAGGAGGCGGGCTATATTTACCGCCGCCCCAGCGCGGCGGACAAACGGCGCAAAGAACTCTTTGTCACCGAAAAGGGCGACGCCCTGCGGGAGGCCAAGGTGGAGGCGGAGGCCTTTTACTTCCGCTGGCTGACGGCGGAGCTGACGGAGGCGGAGCTCTCTGTGCTGGTGCCTCTGTTGGATCAGCTCCAGCGCCGCAGCCGGGACGAGCGGCGGCAGGAGTTTGTCCATTTGCTGGAGGAGTATGAAAGGATGTTTGCTGTAAAGGGTGAATGCGGGATTCTGCCTGACGCAACATAGCGGGAGCTTTGCCTGTGGCGGCTTTTATGAATCCCTGTCCCCTCTAAATTCCGGGGAAAAGGCTATTGCAATTTTTTCCGCGATAGATAAAATAAGCCCGGAAACACAAAAGCGGCAGGCCGCAGGGTGTTGCTACCACCTTGCGGCCCCGTACGGGTGAGATCAGCACTCAGCACGGCGAATATACCGCACCACAAAATCGTTATACCCGGTTCAGACTGCGATTTCAAGGCTGAATGCGGATTTTGCTGTGTGTGCATTTTATACGGGGCTGAGGTAAAACTCGGTCCCGCTCTTTGTGTTTCCAACGGGCCCCGGGCGGGGGCGCGTCTCCCGCCCGCCCCTCGGGGCTCTGTTGGAATCAAAATTGAGAGGAAGAAGGCAAATGAAGGGATGATGATTTTTCATTGCTCGAACTGGGGCGCCGGCCCGTTTTTCGTGCCGGCCTGTTGTGGAAAGGACGGATTGCGATGAGCGAGACGCTGCGGGAGTGGCTGGACAGGGAGCTCCGGGATTTTGAGCCGGTGTGGAAATCCTTCCGGGGCAGACAGCGGAGGATGTACTACATCTGGATGGCGGCGGCCGTGGCGGGCATGGCGGCTCTGGGCTTTGGCGCGGGATACGACTGGACCTACGTGCTGCGGGTGCATCTGCCCATCGGGGCAGGCATCGCGGTATTCATCTGGCTGTGCGTGCTGCTGACCAGCCGGGCCGCCACGATGAAGAGTGTGCGGAAGAGCTTCGAAAAAGCCCTTTCGGCTCTTTCGCCCTCCGATCAGGAGGCGTTCGCCCGGCAGAATTTCGGCAGGGCGGATTTTCTCAACACCTTCGAGGACAGTTTTCCCGCCCGGCTGCTGGCGGGACCGGATTTCTGGCTCTACTTCAGGGATGTCTGCCAGATCTGCCGGACGGCGGATATGGAAAAGCTGGGCGCGCGGGAGGAGACAGTCCGGTTTCACTACCGGAGCGGCGGCGTCCGGGTGCGCCGGAAGACCGGCGCCGGGGTCTCCCTAGTGGTAGACTACCGGGAGGACACCGCCTCGGCCAGGCAGGGGCCGGACCGGGTGTATCTGGCCAGCTGGGAGCAGCTGCAAACGGCGAAGGACCTGATTGCCCGGCACTGCCCGAAGGCGGAAACCCTGTGGAGGGAAAAATAAAAAGGAGCATACCGAACTATGAATACAAAAAAGACGCGTTTTCTGCCCTGTCTGCTGCTGACGGCGCTTATGCTGTTCCTGTCCGCCTGCGGGCAGGCGGACGGCGGGAGCGGCCAGGAGACGGAGGAAATTCTGCTGCCCGTCAGCATAAACGGCAAAGAGGTCAGGGTGGGAGAGACCACCGTCCAGACCCTGCTGGACGAGGGACTGGAGGTATCCTGGGTGGACGAGAATTATAATCGGATTACCGTAGACCCCGCTACGCAGCTGGAGGCCAACGCCTACTACACCGGCGGCAGCGTGAAGGTGTCGGACAACATGTCCTTCACGATCTCCCTGGTGACGGAGGAGGCGGTTTCTCTGGGACAGGCTGTGATCGCCCGGCTGGAGCTGAACATGGCCGCCGAGGACGATGAGAGTGTTCTTGAGACGATTTCCTTCGACAGTGTACCGGTCACCGAACTGACCCGGGAAAAGGCCGGGGAGAAGTATCCCGACTGGACCGGAAACGAAGTGATGTGGCTGCACTACGGCCTGGAATACAAATACGGCCTGAATTTCGATATTTCCACCGGCAGTCTCAGCGGCTTCACGGTGGAGCGCACCTACGGCGTGGATTGGAACAGCTGAGAAGCGGATTTCCGGCGGGAAAATCGCAGCATACATTCCGGCAACGCCCCGATCCTGGGCAGCGGCATAAAGCGGCGCGGCCCCTTTTGGGGGGGACGCATGAACCCCTTGAAAACAGCTTTTGAAAGACCGGAGAAATCAACAGCGGGACGGCAGAGCCGTCCCGCTGTTGATTTGAAGGTTAAAAGACCGGGGCCACTTGGAGGGACAGGTCTTCCCGCACCAGGTCATAGAGAACCTGCATTCCGGCGGGGGTGGCGGCGAAGTCTTTGACACTTTTCAGGGCCTTCCACTGCTCGCCGCAGTCGCTTTGGGCCAAGATTGTTATCAAATGGGCATCAGCCTCCTCCAGGGTCAGCACCCCCTCGCAAAAGGTCTTGCCCGAGGAGGTGGCGGTGGTGTAGGTCCAGCCCACCTCGTCCAGATTGTCCACCAGCGCCAGAATCTGGGGGCCGTAGTAATAGCGCATGAACACATCGGCGGAGGTGTCACCCCAGTGACTTTGGAAGTTGATGGTCCAGCGGTAGGGCCGCGCACTGGTGGTCAGCTCTGTGGTGTAGCCCCAGGTCTGGTCATCCAGGCCCACGGCCTCAGCCACCCGGCCCAGGGCCGGGGCGTCTCCCGCGTAGGGCGTCCGGGCCTCATAGCGGTGCATGGCCGCGCTGGTGACCACCACGCCGTCCTGGTAGACCACATCTCCGCAGAGCCGGACCTCCCGGACGCCCTCCAGAGGCACCGTCAGGCGGCCCCAGCCCTCGTCGTGGAAGGGAGAGACGGTGACGGTCCGGCCGAAGATCTCCACGAGGCCATTCTCCTCGTCGGTCTCCCAGCCATAATAGGCCATGCCGGAGTTTACGCAGTCGATCATCAGGTGCAGTACGTTCTCCTCGTCCACGTAGTGGCGCAGGGCGTAGGTCTGGGGCTGGATGGGGGTGCCGATGAGAAAAATCTTGGCGGCAAAGCCTCCCGCGATTACCAGCACCGTACACACCACCGCCGCCACAAGGCGAAACCGGCTCCGCCGCTTCACCTGCTTGAGGTAGTCCAGCTCCCTCCGCTCCTCCTCCAGCCTGGAGGCCAGCTCCGGGCCCACCATGGCCGCCTGTTTCGCGGCGCAGTCCGGGCAGGAGCGCAGGTGCCGCTCCACCGCCTGTCCAGTCTCCTCTGAGGTCAGTCCCTCCACATAGTTTGGCAGCAGGTCCCGCACCACCGCACAGGTCAGATCATTTCTCATCCTTCACTCCTCCGTTCCGCAGTTTTTCCTTTGTCCGGTAAAAGGCCACCCGGGCCCAGGTCTCCGTCCGGCCCATGACATCCCCGATCTCCCGAAAGCTGAGGCCGCCGAAGGCCCGGAGGTACACCACCTCCCGGGGCTCCGGGGGCAGGCCGTGGATCAGCCGCAGCAGATCCAGCCGGCCCTCCCGCTCCAGCAGGACCTCCTCCGCCGAGGCGGCGGGGACCTCCGGCGCCTCCTCCGGCATGGGGGCCTCCCGCTTGTGTCGGCGCAGGTGCTGGTACCACAGGTGCTTGGCAATCTGGCAGAGCCAGACGGAGACTTTGCACCCGCCGTCAAACCGGTCGATGGAGCGCACCGCCTGGTAAAAGGTCTCCTGAGTCAGCTCCTCCGCCAGGTCCGGGTCGTGGGTGTGGGAGAGGAGAAACTTGTAAACGGTCTGGGCGTGGTTCCGGTAGATCTCGTTCATATCATCCATGGTCCTCTCCCCCTTTCACCTGTTATGTCCCTTTTCCGGCCCGAACGTTACAGCGGACGCAAAAAAAGTTTGACGGGCATCGCCCGTCAAACTTTTTATTCCAGCGATTTGGCCTCAAACAGCTCCTCAAAGGAGCGGAAATAGTAGTCCGCCAGCGCCCGGATCTCCTCCTGATCCTCTTCGGCGGAGGGGTCATAGATGGCCGCCACACGGAAGCCCGCCGTCTTGGCGGTGCGGATGGCGTGGAGGGCGTCCTCAAAGATGACGGTGTCTTTCTTGTTGGAGCGGAGCCGCCGCATGGCCCGCTCATAGATCTCCGGGCTCACGTCCTTGCCCGCTCCGGTCTCGGCGGAGGTGACGAGGCCGCGGAAGCAGTCCCGAATGCCGGCGTGCTGGAGGGCCTTCTCTGCCAGGTGGCGGTCCGTGGCCGTGGCCACGTACATCCAGACGCCCTCCATCTTCAGAAGGGAGAGAAGCTTTTTTACGCCGGGCTTGGCCTCCACCTCGTTTTCGTAGAAACGCTTTACCTGGTCCTCAATTTGGGCATAGACCGCATCCACCGTCTCCGGCAGGCCATACGCTTCCTTGCAATAGGCCGCGCCCTGGCGGGCCGTCATGGGCTTGAGCCGCTCCCCCAGGTCCGGGGCGGGGGTAATCCCCCGGGCCTGGAGCATCCTGGGGCCGATCTCCCGCCAGATGTGCATGGAGTCCAGCAAGGTGCCGTCCATGTCAAAAATCGCGCTTTGCAGACGCATGGCAAATCCCTCAGCAGAGCTTGGCCCCGGCGGGGATGGCGTCATCCACCATCAAAAGGTGCAGGGCCTCCTCCCCCTTCTCGGTGTGGACGGCGGAGATCAGCATCCCGTTGCTCTCCAGCCCCATCATCTTCCGGGGGGGCAGATTGACAATGGCCACCAGCGTCTTTCCCACCAGATCTTCCGGCTCGTACCACTGGTGGATGCCGGAGAGAATCTGACGGTCCACGCCGGTGCCGTCGTCCAGGGTGAAGCGCAGAAGCTTTGTACTTTTCTTCACGGCGTCGCAGGCCTTCACCTTTACCACCCGGAAGTCGCTCTTGCAAAAGGTGTCGAAGTCCACCTTCTCCGTCAGCTGGGGCTCGATCTCAATATCCGGCCGGGCGGCGTCCTCCCTGGCGGCCTGGGCGGCAGACTCCAGCTCCTCCAGGGCTTTGTCCATATCCACCCGGGGGAACAGATTTTCCCCCTTGTTGACGGCGGCATCCTCCGGCAGAGTGCCCCACTTCGCAGCACTGTCCCAGGTGCGGGCCTCCGCGGGGGCGCCGGTCTGGGCAAAGAGCTTCTCCATGGAGTCCGGCATGAAGGGCGTCAGCAGCACGCCGCAGATGCGGGTGACCTCCAGAAGGGTGTACAGGACGTGAGCCAAACGGGGGCCATTGGACTCCATGTCCTTGGACAGCTTCCAGGGGGCATTCTCGTCGATATACTTGTTGGCCCGCTGGATGACCCTGAATACGTCCTCCAGGGCCTTGTGGGGGGCGAAGGCATCCATATCCTTTTCATAGGCGTCCCGCAGGGCCGTGACAGCGTTTTGCAGCTCCGTGTCCCAGGGCTCCGGACTGGCCCAGTCACGGCACCCGGCGGGCAGCTGTCCGCCGAAATACTTGCCCGTCATGGCGGTGGTGCGGCTGACGAGGTTCCCCAAGTCGTTGGCCAGGTCGTTGTTGATGGTCTGGATCAGCAGCTCGTTGGAGAAATTGCCGTCGGAGCCGAAGGGGAAGGTGCGCATGAGGAAGAAACGCAGAGCGTCCACACCGAATTTTTCGGCCAGGATATAGGGGTCCACCACGTTGCCCTTGGACTTGCTCATCTTGCCGCCGT
>NZ_CAJULS010000027.1 GCF_910587525.1 uncultured Oscillibacter sp.
GGATCTTCTTGTACTTGCCGCAGTGGCACTCCCAGTCCTTGGTGGGCCCGAAGATCTTCTCGCAGAACAGGCCCTCCTTTTCCGGCTTGAGGGTGCGGTAATTAATGGTCTCGGGCTTTTTCACCTCACCGTAGGACCAGGCGAGGATCTGCTCAGGGGAGGCCATACCGATTTTAATCGCGTCAAAGGCAATGCTGTTGCCGGTGTTCATATCACTCATAGTGCGATTTTCCTCCTTCAATGATTCAGAATAGGGCGTTTGACGAACGGTTGACTCTGAATCATTCCTCATCGTCCTCGTCGAAGTCCATGCTGATGTCCGCGCCGGCGTCCTCCGGGGCGTCCTCGATGTCAAAGCCGGATTCCTGGAACTCCGTCTCGTCGGCAAAGGCGCGGCGGCGGTCGTCATCGGCGTCCATGCGGGCCAGGTTGAAGGTATCCATGGCGTCCTCATCGTCCTTGAGCTCGATGGTGTTGCCCTCGGGGTCCAGCACCTGGATGTCCAGGCACAACGACTGGAGCTCCTTCACCAGCACCTTGAAGGACTCCGGTACGCCGGGCTGGGGCACGTTGTGGCCCTTGACGATGGCCTCGTAGGTGCGGACGCGGCCTGTCACGTCGTCGCTCTTCACCGTCAGGATCTCCTGGAGGGTGTAGGCGGCGCCGTAGGCCTCCAGGGCCCAGACCTCCATTTCGCCGAAGCGCTGGCCGCCGAACTGGGCCTTGCCGCCCAGGGGCTGCTGGGTCACAAGGGAATAGGGGCCAGTGGAACGGGCATGGATCTTATCATCTACCAGATGGTGCAGTTTCAGGAAGTAGACATAGCCCACGGTGACTTTGTTGTCAAAGGGCTCGCCTGTGCGGCCGTCATAGAGGACGCTCTTGCCCTCGGGGTCCAATCCGGCTTCAGCCAGCATGGCGGAGATATCCTCCTCCCGGGCGCCGTCGAAGATGGGGGTGGCCACTTTGCAGCCCAGGGCGTGGGCGGCGTAGCCCAAATGGACCTCCAGCACCTGGCCGATGTTCATACGGCTGGGCACGCCCAGGGGGTTCAGCACGATATCAAGAGGCGTGCCGTCGGGCAGGAAGGGCATATCCTCCTGGGGCAGGACCCGGGAGACAACACCCTTGTTGCCGTGGCGGCCGGCCATCTTGTCGCCCACCTGAATCTTCCGGCGCTGGGCGATATACACCCGCACCACCATGTTCACGCCGGGCCCCAGCTCGTCGCCGGCCTCCCGGGTGAAGACCTTGGTGTCCAGCACGATGCCGCTCTCGCCGTGGGGGACCTTCAAAGAGGTGTCCCGGACCTCCCGGGCCTTCTCGCCGAAGATGGCCCGCAGGAGCCGCTCCTCGGCGGTGAGGTCGGTCTCGCCCTTGGGGGTGACCTTGCCCACCAGAATATCCCCGGCCTTCACCTCCGCGCCCACGCGGATGATGCCGTTCTCGTCCAGGTCCTTGAGGGCGTCCTCACCCACGTTGGGAATGTCCCGGGTGATCTCCTCGGGCCCCAGCTTGGTATCCCGGGCGTCGATCTCAAACTCCTCGATGTGGATGGAGGTATAGAGGTCCTCCCGCACCAGGCGCTCGTTCAGAAGGACGGCGTCCTCGTAGTTGTAGCCCTCCCAAGTCATGAAGCCCACCAGGATGTTCCGGCCCAGTGCAATCTCGCCCTGATCGGTGGCGGGGCCGTCCGCCAGAACGGTGGGCCCCTCCTCGCCGTTGGGGCCCTTGCTGCCCGGTCCCAGGACCCGGTCGCCCACCGACACGATGGGCCGCTGGTTGATGCAGGTGGTGTGGTTGGAGCGCAGGTACTTGGTGAGCTTGTAGGTCTTCTTCTCCCCGCTGTCGTACTGCACGGCAACGTGGCGGGCGTCCAGATCGGTGACCACGCCGTCACCTTCTGCCGTCACCACGATCTCGGAGTCCACGCAGATCTTGTGCTCCATGCCGGTGCCCACGATGGGGGCCTCGGGCCGCAGCAAAGGCACGGCCTGGCGCTGCATGTTGGCGCCCATCAGGGCGCGGTTGGCATCGTCGTTGGGCAGGAAGGGGATCATGGCCGTGGCGATGGAGACCATCATCCGGGGGGAGACGTCAATATAGTCGATGTTCTCCCGGTCCACGTCCACGATCTCGTCCCGGTGCCGCCCGGTGATACGGGCGTTGACCAGGCAGCCGTTTTCATCCACCGGCTCCGCGGCCTGGCCGACGATGAAGTTGTCCTCCTCGTCGGCGGTCATATAGGTGATTTCCTCGGAGACTTTGCCGCTCTCCTTATCCACCGCCCGGTAGGGGGCCTCTATGAAGCCGTACTCGTTGATGCGGGCGTAGGTGGCCAGATACGAGATCAGGCCGATGTTGGGACCTTCGGGCGTCTCGATGGGGCACATGCGGCCATAGTGGCTGTAGTGCACGTCCCGGACCTCCATGTTGGCCCGCTCACGGGAGAGGCCGCCGGGGCCCAGGGCGGAGAGGCGGCGCTTGTGGGTCAGCTCCGCCAGGGGGTTGGTCTGGTCCATGAACTGGCTCAGGGGGCTGGAGCCGAAGAACTCCTTGATGGCCGCGGTGACGGGCCGGATATTGATGAGGCTCTGGGGGGTGACAATATCCAGGTCCTGGATGGTCATGCGCTCCCGGATGACCCGCTCCATGCGGGAAAAGCCGATGCGGAACTGGTTCTGGAGCAGCTCGCCCACGCAGCGCAGGCGGCGGTTGCCCAGGTGGTCGATGTCGTCTTTGACGGACACGCCCCGGGCCAGGCCGTTCATATAGTTGATGGAGGTGAGGATGTCGTCGATGATGATGTGCTTGGGCACCAGGTCGTCTTTGTGGAGCTTAATCTGGTCAATGAGTTCCTCGCCCTGGTACTGGCCCAGCAGCTCCTGGAGCACGTCGAACCGAACCCGCTCCTTGATGCCGCAGGTTTTGAAGGGGTCGAAGTCCACATAACGGGCCATGTCGCACATCCGGTTGGACACCACCAGCAGCGGCTGACCCTCCACATCAATGGTGACTTCGCTGACGCCCACGTCGTCCAGCAGCCGGGCGTCAGCCTTGCTCAGCAGGTGCCCCTCGTCAAAGAGGATCTCCCCGGTGGCGGGGTCCGCCACGGCATTCATCAGCTTACAGCCGGTGACCCGCTGCCACAATGACAGCTTCTTGTTAAATTTGTACCGGCCCACGACGGACAGATCATAGCGCCGGGGATCGAAGAAGAGGTTGTTCATCAAGGTCTCAGCGGCCTCCACCGTAGGAGGCTCGCCGGGACGCAGGCGGCGGTAGATCTCCAGCATGGAGTCCTCGTAAGTCTTGCAGGGGTCCTTTTCCAGGGTAGCCATGATGCGGGAATCACCGCCGAAGCGCTCTTTGATCTCCTCGTCAGACCGGATACCCAGTGCCCGGATCAGGCAGGTGATGGGGATCTTGCGGTTCTTGTCGATGCGGACCCAGAAGAGCTCATTGGCGTCGGTCTCATACTCCAGCCAGGCACCCCGCTGGGGGATAATCTGGGCAGAGAGAATGGGCAGGTCGGTCTTGAGGTCGATCTCCTTGCTGTAATACACGCCGGGAGAGCGGACGATCTGGGAGACCACAACGCGCTCCGCGCCGTTGATGACGAAGGTGCCGGAGTGGGTCATCAGGGGGAAGTCCCCCATGAAGATCTCCTGTTCCTTGATCTCCCCGGTTTCCTTGTTCCGCAGGCGGACCTTGACCTTCAGGGGGGCGGCGTAGGTAGCGTCCCGGGCCTTGCACTCCTCCACGTCGTACTTGGGAGCCTCGTCCATCTTGTAGTCGATGAAGGTCAGCTCCAGGTTGCCCTGATAGTCCGTGATCGCGCCCACATCGGCAAAGACCTCCCGCAGGCCGGTGTCCAAAAACCAGTGGTACGACGTCTTCTGAATCTCCAGAAGGTTCGGCATGGGCATGACTTCCTCATGCCGGGCAAAGTTCTTGCGCAGGGTCTTTCCGTAGTACTTGTCTTTGGCCATCTTCTCAAATTCACCTTTCTTCCGCTCCGCCCTGTCCGGCGGCGCGCGTTGTTTCTCCTAAAAAAGCGCCAGATCGCGATACGCACGGATGAGTTGTTAAAAACCGCCCATTCCGCTCTTGCATTGTCATGGGAAATGTGCTATGCTGAGTGTAGAGATAAAGATGGGTTTTTATCTCTGTCCAGCACATAAGTGATTCATTCTACCATGCTCTTCCAGGGCTGTCAAGCAGAATTTCCGCCTTTCGGGCGGTGTTTTTATTTTTCTGTAGTCTCTCCGCCCCATTTTCGGTCCGAAAACATAAAACGCCTCCATCCGGAACTCCGGGTGGAGGCGTTTTGCCGTTTGCTCAGCTGAACAGCTCCTCGTCGGCGTAGTCGTCATACTCGGAGCGGAAGCGCTTGTTCAGCCGCTTCTTCATTCCGCAGCAGCCCACGGACAGGTCGTGCCAGCCGCCGATCAGCAGGCAGACCACCGCTGCGAAAGCCAGGCTGGCCCCAATGATCTTCATGACCATGCTTGCCGTCTTGCCCATATCAGATATTCCCCTTTCCATTGTCCATTTCAAGGTCTTTGATCCGTATACCGTCGGTAGTATATCACATGTCCCGGCAAAAGGGAAGCACATTTTTTGCCTTCCGGCCCACCCCCTCTCTTATCCGCAGGAATTCGACACTTTGCCGAATATCACCCTTGTCCCGGGCGAACATTTGTGATATGCTGAATAAAACAGCTTTTGAAGGAGGTCTTTCCAATGTATGCTCCTCGACGGACCTTTGCCGTTCTGTTCTGCGCCCTCCTTCTGGCAGGCTGCAGCCGGCAGAAGGCCGAACCCCTTCCGCCCCTAGAGGAGCTCCCGGCGGATTACAGCCTGGAGCAGGCCAGGGAGGACGGCTGCGTCGTCCATGAGGACGGGGACATCGCCTCCGGCCACGAGGCCGGGGAGGATTTTCTCAAAGCGTCCTCCTCCGGGAAGGCGGCCGCTGTGCGGCTGGTCAATTACTACACCCTGGACGATCCCTCCCGCTATGACCCGGACTACTACGAGTCCATCAAGGACGATTACCCCCTGCTGTTCGTCAGCGGTCTGTCCTTTGACGGAAAGGCGTATACCGTCTCCGGCCTGGAGGACAGCGAGCGGTGGGAGAAGACCTATTCCCATCTGAAACGGTTCGAGGATAAGGCCGAGACCCACAGTGCGGTCTATGACTCCTATATCCGGTATGTCCTGGTGAATGACGACACCGTCACCTGGAACCAGCTTGTCCACGGCATGTTCAGCTCCCGGTTCGGGGACTCTATTCCTTTCCACTCCGTATATATAGATTACATTTACAATGATTAAATAATAGAGGCAAACAGAATTTTGCAAGGAGGTTTTTCCCTATGAAGCTCAGCTTTTTCGGCGCGGACCAGTGCGTAACCGGCAGTTGTCACTGCCTGGAGATCAACGGCAAGCGCATCCTCATTGACTGCGGACTGCAGCAGGGCCGGGACGAGGTGTCCAACGGTGAGTTCCCCTTTGCCGCCAACACCATCGACTACGTGCTGGTGACCCATGCCCACATCGACCACTCCGGCCGCATTCCCATGCTGATCAAGCAGGGCTTTCAGGGCCGCATCCTCACCACCCGCCTCACCGCCCAGCTGCTGGAGATCATGCTGCTGGACTCCGCCCACATCCAGGAGCAGGACGCCGAGTGGAAAAACCGCAAGGGCGAGCGCTCCGGAGCCCCCCGGACGGAACCCCTCTACACCGTGGCGGACGCGGAGCGGGTGCCGGAGTTCCTGGACACCTGCGAGTACGGCCAGTTCGTCCACCTCTGCGATGGCGTGGACCTGGAATTCACCGACGCCGGCCACCTGCTGGGCTCCGCCTTCATCGCCATGGATCTGGAGGAAAACGGCGTGAAGAAGAGCATCGTCTTTTCCGGCGATATCGGCAACATCGACCAGCCCATCATCCGGGACCCGGTGCAGATCACCGGAGCGGACTATGTGGTGATGGAGTCCACCTACGGCGACCGCAACCATCCGGAGCACTGGGGCTATACGGACAACCTGGCCAAGATCATCGACAAAACCATGGCCCGGGGCGGCAACGTCATCATCCCCTCCTTCGCCGTGGGCCGTACCCAGGAGCTGCTGTACTTCATCCGGGAGATTAAGGAAAAGCACCTGGTTGCCTCCTGCCCCGATTTCCCGGTGTACATCGACTCCCCCCTAGCCAAAAAGGCCACCACCATCTTTGACGGCGACCTCCGGGGCTACATGGACCTGGACGCCGTGTGGCTGACCCGCAAGGGCACCAATATGTTCCGCTTCCCCAACCTCCAGCTGACGGAAACCAGCGAGGAGTCCAAGGCCCTTAACGAGGACCCCACTCCCAAGGTCATCATCTCCGCCTCCGGCATGTGCGACGCCGGCCGTATCCGCCACCACCTCAAGCACAATCTCTGGCGGCCGGAGTGCACCATCCTCTTCGTGGGCTACCAGGGCGAGGGTACCCTGGGGCGGAGCCTGCTGGAGGGCGCCAAGAGCGTGAAGCTCTTCGGCGAGGAGATCTCCGTCCAGGCCCATCTGGAAAACTTCACCGGCCTCAGCTCCCACGCCGACCGGGACCACCTGCTGAAATGGATCAGCGGCTTCCAGGAGCCAACGCCCCAGCACGTCTTCGTGGTCCACGGTGACCGGGAGATCGCTCCCTTCTTCGCCAAGACGCTGGAGGGCATGGGGATTCCGGCCCATGCCCCCCAGTACACGGAGGTCTACGACCTGGCCGCCAACACCCAGCTGGCGCCGGGCTATCTGCCGGAGCGGAAGGTCTCCAAGGCGACTCCCGGCGGGGCAAGGGCCTCCGCCGCATACGAGCGGCTGGTCTCTGTGGGCGCCATGCTCAACGAGTCTATCAAACGCAGCAAGGGCCGGGACAACAAGTCCCTGGCAAAGTTTGCCGACCAGCTGCGTCTGCTGCTGGAGAAATGGGAGGCGTAAGCCTCAAAAAGCGGAAGGCAGAAGCCTTCCGCTTTCCCGCACCGCCGGCCAGCGGTGCTCTGGCCTTGGGAGGTATCGCAGATATAAAGCAGATATAAATTTGTACGCTCTTCGCTTCCGGGCGGTCCCCTTCTCCGCAGCAGTGGACTTTTTCGTCTACACGGAAGACTTTCTCTACGATGAGAGCCGCCCTCTAGGGTTACTGTTTTTGGCCGTCCAAGCTGCGGCGGTGGCTCCTGACGCCCTTTTAATCCGCTCCGCCGCGGGAAAACGGCAGTAACGGTCCGGCATCTCCCTTTTTTGTCAATGTTCTATAATTTCTAAAGAGAGGACCCGTCTATGGAAAACCTGCGCCAGCCCCTGCAAAAGGGAAACATCTATACCGGCACCGTGGAGGGCTACTCCAGCGAGGGCCTGGGCATTGTCCGTCTGGACGGCGCCGTGGTCTTCGTCTCTCAGGCCGTCCGGGGTGAGACCGTGGACCTGCGGATCACAAAGGTGATGAAGTCCAGCTGCGCCGGGGAGATCGTGAAGATCCGCACCCCCTCGCCGGAGCGGGCCGCGCCGGAGTGCCCCCATTTCGGCAAATGCGGCGGCTGCGATTTCCAGCACCTGAGCTATCCGGAGGAACTCCGGGCCAAGCGCCAGCGGGTGCAGGACGCCCTGAAACGCCTGGGCGGTACCGATTTACAGGTTGAGGAGATCCTGGGCGCCAAAGACCCTGCCCATTACCGCAACAAGAGCCAATACCCCGTGGGGGCCGACGGATCCATCGGCTTCTACCGCTCCCACAGCCATCAGGTGGTGCCCATTGACCGATGCCTGATCCAGTCGGAGGTCTCTGACCGGACCGCCAGAGCCGTGGGGGACTGGATGCGGCGGTATAAAATCTCCCCCTACGATGAGACCTGCGGCAAGGGCCTGATACGCCACATCTATGTCCGGGTCAACGCCGCGGGTGAGAGCCTCTGCTGTGTGGTGGCCAACGGAAAGCAGCTCCCCCGGGAGCCGGAGCTGGCAGCCCTCATTCAGTCCGCCGCCCCCAGGACCGTGGGCGTGGTGCTGAATACCAACACCCGCCCCGGCAATGTGATTCTGGGGGACAAATACCGCACCATCTGGGGCCGGGACTTTTTGATGGACACCCTCTGCGGTCTGGAGTTCAAGCTGTCTGTCCCCTCCTTCTACCAGGTGAACCGGGCTCAGGCGGAAGTGCTTTACAGCAAGGTCCTGGAGTTCGCCGGCCTGACAGGCCGGGAGACGGTGCTGGACCTGTACTGCGGCACCGGCACCATTACGCTGTGTCTGGCCAAAGAGGCAAAGCGGGCCATTGGCGCGGAGATCGTGCCCCCCGCCGTGGCGGACGCCCGGGAGAACGCCGCCCGGAACGGCATCGAAAATGTGGACTTCTTCTGCGGAGACGCCGCCGCCGTGGCCGCCCGGCTGGAAGCCGAGGGTCTGAAACCGGACGTCATCACCGTGGACCCGCCCCGAAAGGGCCTCAGTCCGGAGGTCATCGCCTCCATCGCCGGCATGGGGCCGGAGCGGGTGGTGTATGTCTCCTGCGATCCCGCTACTCTGGGACGGGATGTGAAGCTTTTCGCCGGGTTCGGCTACCGGGCAGACCGTGCCTGCGCTGTGGACATGTTCCCGGCCACGCGGCATGTGGAGTCTGTGGTCCTCCTCACCCGCTCCACCACTCTGTGAACCATCCCCGAAAGGAGGTCCCCGTCATGCCCGCCCGCCGCACACTGCTGATTCCCGCCCTGCTGGACGACTGGTTCCCCTTGTTGCAACATGCCTTCGCCTCCGATGCCTGGGAGCCCGTGCTGCTGACGGAGGGCCAGAACCTTGCCGGCCTGCGGTACTTTCACAACGAGCTGTGCTACCCCGTCTTTCTGGTCGCCGGACAGGTGCTCTCCGCCCTGGCCTCCGGAAAATACGATCCCGCCCGGTGCGGCGTGCTCATGGGCCAGGCCGGGGACGAGTGCCGGGGCTCCTGCGGCATCCGCCTGACCCGGAAGGCCCTGGACAAAGCCGGATACCCGGAGGTGGCCCTGCTGAGCCTGAATGTGCGGGGCATCGACCGGGACACCGGCCTGTCCATCACGCCCGCGATGGTCCGCCGGGCTCTAGCCGCCGCCGTGTGGGGGGACACGCTGGCCATTCTCCGTAATCAGACCCGGCCCTATGAGGTCCATCCCGGCGAGGCGGAATCCCTGTGGCGGACGTGGATGAAAACCCTGGGGGACAGTCTCCGTCAAGGGAAATCCCTTACCCGCTGTCAGATCATGGCCCGCTGCCGGGAGATGACCGCCTCCTTCCGCCGGGTGGAGACCATGCCCCGGAAGGTCCAAAAGGTGGCCGTGGTGGGAGAGCTCTACACCAAATACTGCCATCTTGGCAACTGGGACCTGGAGAGGTATCTGGCGGCGGAGGGCTGCGAGACCGGCGTGGGCGGCATCACCTGGTACGCCCTGTACTACATGGACTCCCATGCTTTGAAAGGTCCCGTCCCCCAGCGGAAGCTCTACCGCCTTCTGAGGCAATACATGGGGGCTGTCCAGCGGGAGATGCTGGGCATTTTGAATGGGGCCGGTTACCGCACTCTGCCCCCCTTCGCCCAGATGAAGGAGCAGGCGGAGGGCCTCGCTCCCCTGAACTGCACCGTGGCGGACGGCTGGCTCATCGCCGCCGAGGCCGCCGCCTGGGCCCGGCTGGGCTGCCGGAAGATCCTCTGCGTCCAGCCCTTCGCCTGCCTGCCGGGGCATATCTTCGGCAAGGGGCAGTACGCCGCCCTCCAGCGCAAGCTCCCTGGGACCCGGCTGGTCAGCGTGGACTACGATGCCAGCACTGGTCCCGGCACTGTGGAGAGCCGCATTCGGATGCTGCTGGACGAGGAGCTGGATTCGGATTTTTAGATACTATTTGTATATTTTTCTAATAATATACTATTTGCAATCAAAGAAGGTGCTGTCATGCCCCCCAAAACCCTGCTGATTCCCTCTCTCCTGGACGCCCACTGGCCTCTGCTCCAGTGGGCGTTTCAGTCCCCGGCGTGGACCCCTGTTGTACTGGAGGGAAACCGGGCAGATGTGGAGGACCTGGGCCTGAGCCGCACCCACAACGACCTGTGCTATCCCTTTGTCCTCATTACCGGGCAGGTGCTTTACGCTCTGCGCTCCGGGGAGTACGACCCGGCCCGCACCGGCGTGCTGATCTCCCAGACTGGCGACGGCTGCCGGGGCTCCTGCCTGATCCGGCTGCTGCGGCCGGTGCTGGACCGGGAGGGCTTTGCCCAGGTGCCGCTGCTGTCTTTCAACGTCCGGGGTGTGGAACGCTCCTCCGCTTTGCCGGTGTCCCTGACCATGGCCCGCCGGGCCCTGGCCGCGGCATTCTGGGGGGACGCCCTGCTGCTGATGGGCAGCGAGATCCGCCCCGCGGAGCGCCGCACCGGAAAGACGGAGGCCCTGATCCGCCGCTGGGAGGAGACCCTTTCCGGCGACCTTGCGTCAAACCGGAATCTCTCCCCCGCCGCGATCCTCCGCCGCTGCCGGGAGATGGCCCGGGATTTTCAAGCGGTGGAGACTGCGCCTGTTCCCTTACAGAACGTCGCCCTGGTGGGGGATATCTACACCAAGTACTGTTCTCTCGGCAACTGGGACCTGACGGGCTTCCTGGAGCGGCAGGGCTGCCGGGTGGGGATCAATGGCCTGACCTGGTACGCCCTGTACTATCTGGACAGCCACCTGGAGATTGGCCCCCTGCCCATGCGGCTGGGCGGCAAGCTGCTGGCGGCCCTGGGCGGGCCCATGCAGCGCCGCTTCATCCGGATTCTGCGTGAGGCGGGGTTCACCGCCCTGCCGCCCTACCGGGAACTGAAGGCTTTGGCGCGGGAGCTGAACGGCACCCGCTGTGCCCTGGGCAGCGGCTGGCTGCTGGCGGCGGAGAGCGCCGCCTGGGTCCGGGCGGGGTACCGCAAAGTCCTCAGCGGCCTGCCCTTTCAGTGTCTGCCAGGCCACATCTACGGCCGGGGGCAGTACGCCGCCCTCCAGCGCCAGCTGCCGGGGAGCCTCATTGTGGGGGTGGATTACGACGCCTCCCTCCGGGACGCCACGGTGGATACCCGGGTACGGATGCTGCTGGACACGGAGCTGTAAAGGCGGGAACCTTTTTCTCTCTCAGCCCGTCCAAAAGAACAGGAGGTGTTTGAGATGAAAAAACGATTTTTGTCCCTGGCCCTGCTGGGCCTGCTGACCCTCACCGCCTGCGGCAGTTCACCGAAGGCGGGAGACGCCTTTGAGGGTGAGGTGAACAACTATGAGGGCGTCACTATGACCGTTGTGGAGGGCACCGCCACGCCCGGCGGCGTCACTGTGGAGGTGCTGAACACCACGGAGGCGGAGATCGACAGCGGCAACGAGCACGATTTTGGTCTCCAGATGGAGCGGGACGGCCAGTGGTACTGGCTGGAGCGCAAGGGGGAATTCGCCAACACGGCGGAGGCGTATATCTTCGCCGCAAACGAGCCCCGGGAGCTGGTCCTCACCTGGGGCGGCGATTACGGCGATTTGAAACCCGGACACTACCGGGCGGCAAAGTGGTTTTTCGAGTACCGCGGACCTGGTGACACGGCGGACTTTCTTCTGACAGCAGAATTCACCCTGGAGTGAGGCAATTTACGAAATAAAGGGCGGCGGTTTTTGAAACCGCCGCCCTTATTGTAAACTTTTTTCCTGGAAGCCGGATTTTCTTTGCAATCCCTTCCTATTTGTGGTATGCTATCGTTGTTTTATTATGAGCAATTATCTATACAAGAGAACTCTTCCCTTTCTCAGGAAAGATGAATTGAAAGGATGTATATAAAACCATGGGTCTTTTAAAATCAATCTTCGGCGATTACAGCTCCCGGGAGCTGAAATCCATCTACCCCATTGTGGACAAAATCGAGGCCATGGCCGATGAGTACAAAGCCATGACCGACGCCCAGCTCCAGGCCAAGACAGCCGAGTTTAAGGAGCGTCTCGTAAACGGCGAGACGCTGGACGGCATCCTTCCGGAGGCCTTTGCCGCCGTGCGGGAGGCATCCGACCGGGTGCTGGGCATGCGGCCCTACCGGGTGCAGCTGGTGGGCGGCATCGTCCTCCACCAGGGCCGTATCGCCGAAATGAAGACCGGCGAGGGCAAGACACTGGTTGCCACCCTCCCCGCCTATTTGAATGCCCTGACGGGACAGGGCGTTCACATCGTCACCGTCAACGACTACCTTGCAAAGCGCGACAGCGAGTGGATGGGCAAGGTTCACCGCTTCCTGGGGCTGAAAGTGGGCCTCATTGTCCACGGCCTCACCAGCAAGGAACGGCAGGAGGCCTATGCCGCCGACATCACCTACGGAACCAACAACGAGATGGGCTTCGACTATCTGCGGGACAACATGTGCATCTACTCCCAGGAGCTGGTGCAGCGGGGCCACGCCTTTGCCATCGTGGACGAGGTGGACTCCATCCTCATCGACGAGGCACGGACGCCTCTCATCATTTCCGGCCAGGGAGAGAAGTCCACCCAGCTCTACGACATGGCGGAGATGCTGGTGGCCCGGTTCAAAAAGCAGGTGGTGGTCCAGGTGGACAACAAGGAGGAAGAGGACGAGGCTATTGACGCCGATTATGTGGTGGACGAGAAAGGCAAAACCGCCACCCTCACCGCCCGGGGCATCGCCAAGGCGGAGGAGTTCTTCCACATCGACAACCTGTCGGACCCCTCCAACTCCACTCTGAGCCACCACATCAACCAGGCCATCCGGGCCCACGGCACCATGAAGCGGGACGTGGACTACGTGGTCAAGGACGGCGAGGTCATCATCGTGGACGAGTTCACCGGCCGCCTGATGTTTGGCCGGCGGTACTCCAACGGCCTCCATCAGGCCATCGAGGCCAAGGAGCACGTCAGCGTCAACAGCGAGAACAAGACTCTGGCCACCATCACCTTCCAGAATTACTTCCGCCTGTACAGCAAGCTCTCCGGCATGACCGGCACCGCCATGACGGAACAGGAGGAGTTCGGCACCATCTACAACCTGGATATCGTGGAGATCCCCACCAACCGCCCCAACGCCCGCGACGATCACCACGACGTGGTGTACAAAACCGAGGCGGGCAAATTCCGGGCCGTGATCCAGCAGATCAAGGAGTGCCACGAGAAGGGCCAGCCCGTGCTGGTGGGCACTGTGTCCATCGAGAAAAACGAACTCCTCTCCAAGCTCCTGGCCAAGGAGGGCATCAAGCACAACCTCCTGAACGCCAAGAACCATGAGAAGGAGGCCGAGATCGTGGCCCAGGCGGGCAAGTTCGGCGCCGTCACCGTGGCCACCAACATGGCCGGACGCGGCACCGATATTATGCTGGGCGGCAACGCCGAGTATCTGGCCCGGGCGGACCTGGTGAAGGCCGGCTACTCTGAGGAGGTCATCGTGGACGCCACAGGCTACGCCGACACCGACAACCAGGAGATTCTGGACGCCCGTAAGCTGTTCTCCGAGAAGATGGCCCGGCACAAGGCGGAGATTGCCGACGAGGCGGACAAGGTCCGGGAGGCGGGCGGCCTCTTCATCATCGGCACCGAGCGCCACGAGTCCCGCCGGATTGACAACCAGCTGCGGGGCCGCGCCGGCCGCCAGGGCGACCCCGGCGAGACCCGGTTCTATATCTCCCTTGAGGACGACCTCATGCGCCTCTTCGGCGGTGACCGCATCACCGGCATGATGGAGCGGTTCGACATCGACGAGGATACCCCCATCGAGAATAAAATGCTCACCAAGGCCATCGAAAACGCCCAGACCACCGTGGAGTCCCGGAACTTCCAGTCCCGGAAATCCGTGCTGGAATACGACGACGTGATGAACAAGCAGCGGGAGATCATCTACGCCCAGCGCCGCCAGGTGCTGGACGGCCTGGACATCAAGGATACGGTGCTGAACATGATGCGCACCTCCATCGGAAACCACGTCTCCCTGGCCTTTGGGGAGCGGCAGCACCTGGACGCCGCCGGGTATCAGGAGATGCTCCGGGGCCTGGAGGGCATGTACTTTGCCAAGGGTGCCGTCTCCATCCCCGGGGCAGAGATTCCCGGCAAAACCCAGGAGGACTTTGACGCAGCCTTTACCGCCGCCGCGGAGAACTTCTACGAGGCCAAGGAGGCGGAGATCACTCCCAATATCATGCGGGAGCTGGAGCGTGTCATCATGCTCCGGGTGGTGGACGAATATTGGATGGACCACATTGACGCCATGGACGACCTCAAGCAGGGCATCCGCCTCCAGGCCTACGGCAATACCGACCCGGTCATCGCCTACAAGCAGGAGTCCCTTTCTATGTTTGAGGAGATGGTCTCCGCCATTCAGGACGAGACTGTCCGCCGCCTGTACTCCGTACGCCTCAAGAAGGACGAGGAGGTCAAGCGGGAGCGCGTGGCCAAGGGCATGGTGGAAAATGTGGGCGGCGACGGCACCAAGCCCAAGAAGCAGCCTGTAAAAGTCACCAAAATCGGCCGGAATGATCCCTGCCCCTGCGGCAGCGGGCTGAAGTGGAAGAAGTGCACTTGTCCTGAGTACCATCAGAACTGATGGATGGTGTTCCCGCCTTGCGGCGGACAGGGTTTGACCTGCCCTGACGGGCGGGGGAGATTTCAGCCATGACGATGGCCGGGCTATGCACCCCCCCATTTTCTTTTCTCCGCTTGTGGAGAAAAGAAAACGGGCCGTGCACGGTCCAAAAGAAAAGAGACGCTTTGGTCCTCGCGGGAGTACGCTCCATTCATCGAAAAGACCGGCGGAAACTTGCCGCGTAAATGCAAGGACTTTCTTCTCTTCCCGCGCTTCGCGCCTAGCACGTTCCGTGTGGGATGGTGCCCCTTTCTTCTTTCGGCAGAATTGTGGGGCCTGGTCCCCTGATCAGGCTATCCCCCAACACCCCTGGCACTTCCGCCAGAACGCCTGTGGGGCCTGCATCCCTGTGCAGGCCATTGCTCAAACAACCATGGAGGTACGATATATGGACCACAACAGCGAGGGCACATTAAAACTGCTCCAGGACATCAAAGAGATGCTTCTGGGCGGGATCTTTCTGCTCATCGGCGCACTTTTGACTATCGCCGGATTCATCGCAGAGCTGGCGATGGCAGACGCGTTTTTTATCTTCTTTTTGATCGTCGGTCTCCTGCTCCTCTTCTGCGGCGGACTCCATCTCTGGCATGGCTGGACGGCCCACGAGGTCGTGGAACACCCAGAAGAGACTCCCAACACGCAACCATAACGGAGGTATTTATGGCCTTTGAAACCCATGAGCGGGACGGTCTGGTCTTTCTGACCTCCTCCCTGCTCCCCGTCCCCCACGCCTTCTCCACCCGCCTGGGCGGCGTCTCTCCCGCTCCCTGGGACAGCCTGAACCTCCGCCCCGGCATGGGGGACGGCGTGGAGGCCCTGCGGGAGAACTACCGCCGCTTTTGCGGCGCCGCCGGCGTGGACATGGACCGCCTGGTCCTCTCCCGACAGGTCCACGAGACCACTGTCCGCCCCTGCGCTGCCGCCGATGCCGGCAAGGGGCTGGACCGGGAGCGGGATTACTCTGCCGACGGCCTGATTACCGGTGAAAAAAAACTCCCTCTGGCGGTCTTCTCTGCCGACTGCGGCGTGATCCTGCTACACGACCCCGTTACCGGGGCGGTAGGCGGCGTTCACGCCGGGTGGCGCGGCTGCGCCGGGGGGATTTTGGAAAAGGCTGTCCGGTCCATGGGCCAAAACTATGGCACGAGGCCGGAGAACCTACTGGCCGCCATCGGCCCCTGCATCGGCCAGTGCTGCTTTGAGACCGACGGCGACGTACCGGAGGCCATGCGTAATGCCCTGGGCACGGAGGCAGAACCGTTTCTGGAAAAGCGGGGCCCCAAGCACCACGTGGATCTGGCGGGCCTGAACCGCCGGTGGCTCCTGCGCTCCGGGCTGCTGCCGGAACATATCGACGTCTGCGGCCTGTGCACCGCCTGCCGCCCGGACCTCTTCTGGTCCCACCGAAAAATGGGAGACGCACGGGGCGTCCACGCGGCGCTCATCTCCGCCCGCTGAGAGGTTCCCGCCGTGTATCTCCCAACTCCCCATTCCAACGACAACGGTGACACGATGAAAAAGCACTTGTTAAAACTGTTCTGCCTCCTCCTGCCGGTACTGTTTTTGACAGGCTGCTGGCAAGAGGAACTACCGGAGAACACCGGCCTGATCTCTCCCGGCGAAGAACTGCCTCAAGAGCCGGAACCAGAACTGCTGCTGCCGGAGTTCTTCTCCCTGCCCTACGCGCCGGATCAATCCCTGGACCCCATCGACTGCCCTGACGGACCGCAGCAAACGGTGGCTTCCCTGATCTGCGAGGGGCTCTTCCGCCTGACCCCCGATCTGGAGGCGGAAAGTCTCCTGTGCCAGAGCTATAGCTACGATTCAGAGCGGTACGCCTACACCTTCACCCTCCGTCCCGGGGTTCTCTTCTCCGATGGCTCCCCCCTCACCGCCCGGGATGTGCGGACCGCCCTGGAGCGGGCCAGGCGGTCGGAGCGTTACCAGGCACGGCTGGCCCAGGTCTCCTCCATCTCCGCCGGGGACGGCACGGTTACCATCACCCTCAGCCGCCCTAACACCGGCTTTCCCGCCCTGCTGGACATCCCCATCTCCAAGGAGAGCGGCGGCGTTCCTCTGGGCACCGGCCCCTATTTTCTCACTCAGGACGAGGGCGGAGCCTTTCTGGCCGCCAATTCCACCTGGTGGCAGGGTCACAGCCAGCCGGTGGAACGCATCGGCCTGACGGAGGCCTCCGGCCAGGACGCCGTGCTCTACCGCTTCTCCTCCCATGAGGTACAGCTGATCACCGCCGACCTCACCGGCACAGATCCGGCTGCCCTTACCGGCAGTGTCAGCCAGTGGGAGGCGGACACCACCATCCTGCAGTACGTGGGCCTGAACACCGCCGCCGCACCGTTGGATAATGCCGCCCTCCGGCGGGCTCTGGGAGAGAGCCTTAACCGGAAGCACATCGTCAGCGGCTTCCTTTCCGGCCACGGCAGAGCTGCCCAGTTCCCCGTCTCCCCGCTCTCCTCCCTCTACCCAGAGGAGCTGGAGGTCCGCTTCTCCGCCGACGCCCCCGTCCAGGCCATAAGCCGGAGCGGCTATGTCCCGGAGCGCACTCTCACCCTGTTAGTAAACAGTGAGAACAGCTTCAAAACCGCCGTGGCGGACTATCTGGCAGAGTCCCTTACCGCCGCCGGCGTACCGGTAGAGACCCGAATTCTGCCCTGGGAGGAGTATACCGCCGCCCTGGAGGCGGGAGATTTTGACCTCTACTACGGCGAGGTACGCCTCACCGCCGACTGGAACCTCTCTTTCCTGCTCTCCACCGGCGGGGCGCTGAACTACGGCGGCTGGACGGATGCTGAGGCAGACAGTCTGCTGGCCGCTTACAGCGCCGCGGAAAACCGGACCACCGCCATGGAGGCGCTGTGCGCCTATCTCCAGCAGCAGTCCCCCATCCTGCCGGTGTGCTTCAAATCCACCTCCGTCCTCGCTCAAACCGGCGTTCTGGAAGATCTGATCCCTACGGCGGCGCAGCCCTTCTATAACCTGGCCGGCTGTACCGTCCACCTGCGGGAGAAGTAAAAGCGAAACAGCGGACATCCTTGTGGATGCCCGCTGTTTTTCATCGTTTCGCCTTTCCAGTGATCTCCTCCACCGTGATCTTCCAGACCCCAGTCCGGCTCAGGCTCTTGGCGACGGCTCCGGGGAAGTTCTCCATGTTGTCCGGCGTATGCCGCTGACACAGCATCTGCAGGGCATGGATCTTCTCATCGTCCTGCGTCACCTCTTCCGCTCTTCCAAAGACCACCGCTGACTCAAACAGTGTAGTGAACTTCCCCGGCGGCACCCGGGTATCCCCCACACAGCAGAGACAGACCCTGGAAAAACGCCGCAGGCACTCCACCTTCCGCCCCTCCAGAGCACTGTGAAAGTAGATTGCCCGCCCACCCCGGGCGATGGTCACCGGCAGCCCGTAGGGACTGCCGTCCTCCGCTGTCATAGCCAGGAAGGCGTACTCGCACTTGTCCACCACCTCCCAGGCAAACTCCTCCGGCATCTGCCGCTCCTTTCGCCGCATCTCTGTCATAATCACGCGCTCCTCTTTTTTGATCATAGCCAGCTTCTGCTGTTTTGTTAACCGTTTAATAGCGGCCTCCCGCCGCAGCGCGGCGGACCGGTCCGGCGCCGCCTCCTGATAGGCCAGTGTCACCGGCAGGCGGCTGCGGGTATATTTGGCCCCTTTGCCTCTCTGGTGGGCCTCCAGCCGCCGGGAAAGATCGTTGGTGCAGCCGGTATACAGCGAACCGTCTCCACAGCGGAGTATATAGACAAGCCAGGACATTTCCCTCTCCTCTCCCGCAGGACACCCGTCCCAATTTTTTCTCCACTATATCAGACATCTTCCCTGCTGTAAAGTCCGCATGTGGACCGTCCCTTTTAAGAAAAGTGTTGCCGCGGTATAACTTCGGCAGTTTCTACAAAACCGGGTTGATATGGTAATGATTGCGTGATACAATCAATTCGGTAAATTGAGTTTTGAGGGGGTGCGTTTTTTTATGAAACGATTGTCTTTCAAATCACAATGTTATGTGTCTTTGGCCGTTATAATATGCTTTTTTGTGTTCGGAGAAATCCTCAAAATGGGTATACTTCATAATATCGGGTATATTATCTTTGGATTGATCTTCTTAATAAATCCTGTATGGCCTAAATCCGCAGATTGGCGAAGTCATGATGAATTGAAGAAGGGTATCCGCATTGGTAGTTTGCTGGTAATAATCGTATTTGGATTTTTAACCCGTTATGGCGTGTAACTTCCAGTTTATCTGTCAAATCCTCTTAAAACTCTGATATATCAAGGCTTCCAGCTGATTGAATGTTCAAACCTTATGTAATTTCCCTTGTTTTTGCCCTTGCAGGCCGAAACAAGGGAAACTTTTTACTCCCCGCAGACTACCTTATCCAGCAGTCGGGCGGAGGTACGCTTGGCCTCCCTCGTGGCGTGGGCGTAAATGTTCATCGTGGTACTGACGTCGGCGTGTCCCAGCAGCTCCTGCACGTCCTTGGGAGCCGCCCCGTTGGACAGGAGGTTGCTGGTGAACGTGTGCCTAAGCATATGGAAATGAAAATCCTCCAGCCCCGGCACTTTCTTCTTCGCCTGACGGCACATGATACCCACCGTCCCCGGCGTTTCAATGGCCCCGTCAGGACGGAGACAGACAAAGGACAGCTCCCTATACCCCTCCGGCACGCCTGCCGTCCTGGGCAGGGTGTAGACCTCATAATAGGCCCGGTCTTTCTCCCTGACCTCGGTGCAGTAGTTCAGGCTGTAAAGCTCCCCATAGCGCAGGCGGTTCCCAATCTGCTCCTTTTTGGCCCTCCGCAGGATCGCCGCCAGCGTGTCGCAGAAGTCCACAGTACGGACTTTCTTCCGCTTGGTGGCCCCGATCTCCGTCTTGTGCCTCGCCCCGTTGTAACGGATGCTCCGCCGCACCGTGAGGTACTGCTCGTCCAGGTTGACGTCCTGCCAGGTGAGGGCGCAAACCTCCCCGATACGAAGCCCGGTGTAGTAGGCAATCTGAATGGGCAGCAGGGCCGGGTTGTCTTTCCTTTTCAGAAAGTCCTCCAGCGCCCGGAACTGTTCATGGGTGAGGGTGGGCACCGCCGGGGCGTCCCCGTCCTCCTGGGAGAACAGCTCGTATTCCTCTTTCTTCCCCCGCCAGACCACATACTGCATGGGGTTGAAGCTGATGAGCCGCTTGGGGAACACCGCAAAGCGGAACGCCCCTTGCAGGACTGCCGAATACTGCCGTAAGTACCCTTTGCTGAGCGCCTTTGCCGCTGTCCCGTCCGGGTTTGTCCCGCCGAAGCTGAGCAGGTCGATGTAGGCTTGCAGATGGTCGGGGGTGACGCTTTTCAGCTTGCGATTTCCGATGGGGTGCTGCTTGATACGGTTGACCGTCCCCTGATAGGCCATCACGGTGCCGTTGCTGAGATTTCCGGGCTTCAGTTCTTCTTCCACCCACATATCCAATAGCTGCCCCACGGTGGTGTTCTCGGACTTTGCCACGAATTTTTTCGCCTCGTAGTCCTCCATCGCCTTGCGGAGCAGGGCCTCCGTTTCAGATTTGCTCTCTGTCCCGGCGAACTCCCGCTGTACCTGCCGCCCGCTCTCGTCCTCCACATAGAAGCGGTAGTACCACTTTTTGCCCTTTTTACGTACAGAACCTTTTGCCATAGATGAAATGCTCCTTTCTATCCGTGGCAATCGGGCCTGTGACGTATGATGTGCGTTCCATCATT
>NZ_CAJULS010000028.1 GCF_910587525.1 uncultured Oscillibacter sp.
TTCGCGCCTACTCTGTCCCGTTCGGGGAAGAAAGCTCGTCTACCGGCGGTAGGACAGCAATCCTGCCCAAACGTGCCAGACCAGGCGCGAAGCGCGGGAAGAGAAAGAAGCCCATGCGTCTACCCATCAAGTTTGCTGAGCCCCCTTCAAGCGAAGCAAAAATCTCCCACAACCACCAAAAGCGTCTTTTTCTCTTTTGGACCGTGCACGGCCCGTTTTCTCTTTTTCTGCGCTCAGAAAAAGAGAAAATGGGGGGTGCATCCCCGCACGGCGAAGCCGTGCACCCCCCCCGCCCCCGGCCCGTGGCCGGACTCTCTCGTCCCCGCCCGCGGCGGGAACCCCCCGTCCCCCTGGCAGGGGGGACCCCAAGGAGGCTGTTTTTATGTCTGATTGCAAATCCATTCAAGTTCACACCTCCCCCGCTTACGCGGTGACCATTGCCCCCGGTCTGCTGGCAGACTGCGGCCATCGGCTGCGGGAGGCCATGCCCCCCTGTCACATGGCGGTCATCACTGACAGCACTGTGGCCCCCCTGTACCTGGAGACGGTCCAAAAGAGTCTCGCTGAGGCGGGTTTCACCGTCAGCACCTATGTCTTCCCCGCCGGGGAGGGCAGCAAGAACTTCACCACACTGGCCAAGATCCTGGAGTTCCTGGCGGAGCGCCGCCTCACCCGCACCGACTGCGTGGCCGCCCTGGGCGGCGGCGTGACAGGGGACATGGCCGGTTTTGCCGCCGCCGTATATCTGCGGGGCATCCGGTATGTCCAGCTGCCCACCACGCTGCTTGCCGCCGTGGACTCCTCGGTGGGCGGCAAAACCGCCATCGATCTGGCCGCGGGCAAAAATCTGGCCGGCGCCTTTTTGCAGCCCGCCGCCGTGCTGTGCGACACGAACTGCCTGACCACCCTGCCGGGGGACGTTTTTGCCGATGGGGCCGCCGAGGCCATCAAGACCGGCGTCCTCTGCGACGAGAGCCTCTTCGCCCTCTTTGAGGACGAAACTCTGACCATAAACCCGGCAGAGGTCATTGCCCGGTGCGTGGCCTACAAGGCCGGCGTAGTGGAGCGGGACGAAAAAGAGCAGGGGGAGCGGAAGCTTTTGAACCTGGGCCACACTGTGGGCCACGCCATTGAAAAATGCAGCGGATACGACATCCCCCACGGTCACGCTGTTGCGGCGGGCCTGGCTGTCATCGCCCGGGCCGCGGAGGCTCTGGGCTGGACGGAAGTACCCATCGCCAGGCGTATTACTGCCTGTCTCGCCCAAAACGGCCTGCCCACCGGCACGGAATACGACGCGGAGTCCCTGGCCGCCTCCGCCTCCGCCGACAAGAAGCGCTCCGGCGGCGACATCACCTTGGTGGTTCCCAGGAGAATCGGCCTTTGTGAATTGAAAAAAATGCCCGTCTCGGAGCTGCTGCCCGTCATTCGGGCAGGATTGGAGGGATAACGCCCCATGGACGTCCGCATCTACCCCCGGCGCCTTGCCGGCGTGGTAACGCCGCCCCCCAGCAAATCCCTGGCCCACCGCCTGGTCATCGCCGCCTCCCTGGCGGCGGGCACCAGCACCATCCGCAACACGGACTTCTCCCAGGACATCGAGGCCACCCTGCGCTGCATGCATGCCCTGGGGGCCCGGTGGGAGACTGTGGAAAACGGGCTGCGGATCACCGGCATCGGCGGCATCCGCCAGCCCTTTGGGGACCTGCCCCGGTTTGACTGCGGGGAATCCGGCTCCACCCTCCGCTTTCTGATCCCCATCTCCATGACCGCGGGCCGGGGCGGCGTCTTCACCGGCCAGGGCCGGCTGATGGAGCGCCCCCAGCAGCCCTACTTCGGCCTGTTTCGGGAACGGGGCATCAACTATGAGCAGCAGGACGGCGTCCTCACAGTCCAAGGGCAGCTGACGCCGGGGGAGTACCGTCTGGCGGGGAACGTGTCCAGCCAGTTTTTCACAGGACTTCTGATGGCCCTGCCCCTGCTGGAGGGTCCCAGCGTGGTGGTCAGCACAACAGCCCTGGAGTCCGCCTCTTATGTCACCATGACCATGGGAGTGCTGGATCAGTGCGGCGTCCGGGTGCGCTACTCGCCGCAGATCAACAGCTTCGGCGTGTCGCCCGGGATCTACTGTCCCCTTGAGACCGTTGTGGAGGCTGACTGGTCCCAAGCCGCCTTCTGGTACGCCGCCATCACCCTGGGGAGCAGCCTGCGGCTCCGGGGCCTCAATGGGCGCTCCTCCCAGGGAGACGCCGCGGTGGTCTCCCACTGCAAAAGGCTCTCTGAAAACGGGGATGTCTCCATCGACCTCTCGGACTGCCCGGACCTGCTGCCGCCCCTTGCGGTGATGGCGGCCGTCCGCCGGGGCACCACCCGCTTTACCGGTGCGGCCCGCCTCCGGCTGAAGGAGAGCGACCGGCTGGCCACCGTCCACCAGATGCTCTCCGCCCTGGGAGGAGCCGCCTCAGAGGAGGCGGACAGTCTGACGGTCTACGGCGTCTCTACCCTCCCCGGCGGCACAGTGGACGGGGCCAACGACCACCGTATCGTCATGGCGGCGGCCGTTGCCGCCACCCGCTGCCAGGGCCCCGTGGTCATCCGGGGCGCCGAGGCGGTGAAAAAATCCTATCCCGGCTTTTGGCGGGAATATGAAAACCTGGGAGGTGACGTCCGTGTCCTCTGAGTTTGGCAGCTTTTTGCGGATCGGCGTGTTCGGCCAGTCCCACGGCAGAGCCATTGGAGTCAGCATCGACGGCCTGCCCGCCGGAGAAGCAATTGACCTGGAGGAGCTCCAGCGCTTTCTGGACCGGCGGAGGCCCGGAAAAAGCCCCCTCTCCACCGCCCGCAAGGAGACCGACACGCCGGAGTTCCTCTCCGGCCTGGAAAATGGCAAAACCTGCGGCGCACCGCTGTGCGCCGTCATCCGAAACGGCGATCAGCACTCCAAAGACTACAGCGAGCTTACCGACAAGCCCCGGCCCGGTCATGCGGACTATACCGCCGCTGTCAAGTGGGACGGCGGCGCAGACATGCGGGGCGGGGGCCACTTCTCCGGCCGGTTGACAGCCCCTCTGTGCATCGCCGGAGGAATTGCGAAACAAATTCTGGCCCGCCGGGGCATCTATGTGGGGGCCCACCTGGCCTCTGTGGGCGCGGAACAGGACGCCCCTTTCCCCCCGCTCCCTCCGCCGGAGCTCTTTGACGCTATCGCCGCAAAGCCCTTTCCCGTTCTGAACGACCACGCGGGGGAGGCGATGCAGGCCCTTATTCTGGCGGCGAAGGAGGCTTTGGACTCTGTGGGCGGCATTATCGAGTGCGCCGCCGTCGGCCTGCCCGCCGGGCTGGGAGCCCCCATGTTTGACGGCGTGGAGAACCGTCTGTCCGCGGCACTCTTCGGCATTCCCGCCGTAAAGGGGGTTGAATTCGGCGAGGGCTTTCACGCCGCACGGCTCCGGGGTTCCGAAAACAACGACCCCTTTGTCATGGAGGAGGGGCATATTCGCACAAAAACCAATCACGCCGGCGGCATTCTGGGCGGGATCACCACCGGTATGCCCATTGTCCTGCGGGCGGCCGTCAAACCCACGCCGTCCATTGGAAAACCGCAGCAAACCGTCAGCCTCTCCCGAATGGAGAACGCGGAGCTGACGATTCACGGACGCCACGACCCCTGCATTGCCCACCGGGCCGTCCCGGTGGTGGAGGCGGTGACCGCCGCCGTACTTTTAGATATGCTTTTGGAGGGAAATCATGGAACTTTCTGAAATCCGCACAAAAATCGACGCCGTAGACGACCAGCTGCTCTCCCTCTTCCTGGAGCGCATGGCCCTAAGCGAAGAGGTGGCCGCCTATAAGAACGAGCACCACCTGCCCATCCTCAATAAACAGCGGGAGCGGGAGATCCTAGCCAAGGTCACGGAGCGGGCCGGGGACAAGGAGCGCTACGCCTACCACCTGTACTCCACCCTCTTTGAGCTGGCCCGGTCCCGCCAGGCGGAGCTGGTCTCCGCCCCCACCCATGTGGCGGAGAGAATCAGCGCCGCCCTGGCCGCTGGCGGCGAGGTCTTCCCCCAGACGGGGCTGGTAGCCTGCCAGGGTGTGGAAGGGGCCAATTCCCAGGTGGCCTGCGACCGGCTGCTGCCCCGGGGGAACATTATGTACGTCAAGAGCTTCCAGGCGGTGGCCGCCGCCGTGGAATCCGGCCTGTGCAAATTCGGCGTGCTGCCTATCGAGAACAGCTCCAACGGCTCCGTCCGGGCAGTGTACCAGCTGCTCCAGGAGCACGACCTCTCCATTGTCCGCTCCGCCCGGCTGTGTATCCGCCACGAGCTGCTGGCCCTGCCCGGGGTGAAGCCGGAGGGCATCACGGAAATCTACTCCCATGAGCAGGCTATCGGCCAGTGCTCCAGGTTCCTGGGCGGCCTCAAGGACGTGAAGGTCATTCCCTGCGGCAACACCGCCGCCGCCGCCAAGATGGTGGCCGAGAGCGGCAGCCGTACAGCCGCGGCCATCTCCTCCCACCCCTGTGCCGCCCTGTATGGCCTGGAAGGCATCAACAGCAATATCCAGGACAGCGACAACAACTACACCCGTTTCATCTGCGTCACCAAAAAGCCTGTGATCTATGCCGGAGCCAACCGCATCAGCCTCATCATCGCCTTTGAAAACAAGCCCGGCGCACTGTACGACATTCTCTCCAAGCTGGCGGCTCTGGACATCAACATGACCAAACTGGAATCCTGTCCCGTGGCCGGCAGCGACTTTGAATTCATCTTCTTCATTGAGCTGGAGGCCTCTGTCAAAGACCCCAGTGTGCTGGCTATGCTGGAGGAGATGGAGCGCAGCTGCGCTCAGTTCCAGTTCCTGGGCAGCTACGCGGAAGTGTAAGCCATGGGTGAGAAAATATACGGCCTGCTGGGCGGTCATCTGGGTCACAGCTGGTCCGTGCCCATCCATAAGGCCCTGGGCTGTGAGGACTACCGGCTCATCGAGCTGGAGCCCGAGCAGCTGGAGGAGTTTCTCCAACGGAGGGACATTGGCGGCCTCAACGTCACCATCCCCTACAAGCGGGACGTAATGAAATTCTGCGATGTGATCGACCCGGCGGCAGAGGCCATCGGGAGCGTCAACACCCTGGTCCGCCGGGATGGAAAGCTGTACGGCTACAACACCGACATCGACGGCTTTTTGTATATGCTCCGCCGGGCAAAAATCTCTCTGGCGGGGAAGAAGGTGGTCATCCTGGGCAGCGGCGGCGCCTCTCTCACTGCCCAGGCCGCCGCCCGGCAGGAGGGCGCCCGGGAGGTTGTTGTGGTCTCCCGGACAGGTCCGGACAACTATGAGAACCTGCCGGACCGCCACGGAGACGCACAGGTCCTCATCAATACCACTCCCGTGGGTATGTGGCCCCATGTAGAAGGACTCTCTATGGACCTGAAACTGCTGCCCAGGATTACTGCGGCGGCGGATGTGATTTATAATCCCGTCCGGACAAATCTCCTGCTTCAGGCAGAGGCGCTGGACCGGGAAGCCCGGTATTGGGAGGAGGCGGACGTGGCAGAGCCTCTGGGCTCAGGCCTGCGGCGCGTCCAGTATACCGGCGGACTGCCCATGCTGGTCTCTCAGGCAAAACGGGCGGAGGAGCTATTCTATGGCAGGACGATCCCAGACAGCGAGACGGAGGCCATTGTCTCCAGGCTCTGGCAGGACACGACGAACATCGTTCTGGTGGGGATGCCCGGCAGTGGAAAAACCACCGTGGGCAAGGCACTGGCCCTCCTCTCCGGCAAGCCCTTTGTGGACCTGGACGGGGAGATTGTCCGGAAAGCCGGAAAGCCCATCCCGGAGATCTTTGCCCAGGAGGGCGAGGGAACCTTCCGGGCCGTGGAAAACGAGGTATTGGAGGAGGTCTGTGCCAAAAGCGGCCAGATCATCGCTACCGGCGGCGGGGCCGTCCTCTGGCCGGAGAACCGGGCCGCCATGCGGCGCACCGGGCGGGTGTATTTCCTCCGCCGGGACCTGAGCCGGCTTCCCATCGACGGACGGCCGCTGTCCCAGGCCGGAAAACTGGAGGAGATGTTCCGCCTCCGGGGCCCGCTGTACGAGCAGTCCGCAGATCAGTCCGTCCGGAACGACAGCTCCCCAGAGGAGACTGCTGCCGCCATCTGGAATGACTATCGAGCACACGCAGGAGGGATCTCCATGAAAATTCTGGTGATTAACGGCCCCAACATGAACATGTTGGGCATCCGCCAGCCGGAGATTTACGGCAGCGCCACCTATGAGGATCTGAAAGCCATGATCCGGGAGGAGGCCAACCGGCTGGGGGTAGAGGTGTCTTTTTTCCAGTCCAACCACGAGGGGGCGTTGGTGGACGCCATCCAGCAGGCGTATTTTAACAAGGTGGACGGCATCATCATCAACCCCGCCGCCTATACCCACACCAGCGTGGCACTGCTGGACGCCGTGAAGGCTGTGGGAATCCCTACAGTGGAAGTACATGTGTCCGATCCGGACACCCGGGAGGAGTTTCGGCACGTGTCGTACATTCGGGCCGCCTGCGTGGGGACGGTTCGGGGCCACGGGCTGCCTGGGTATTTGGAAGCTCTTCGTATACTGGTGGAATAAAAGTTTCGGTCAAGCCTTTTCAAAGGCTTGCGGGGTGCAGGGGGCAGAGCCCCTGCAAAATCCCCCGTAAAAATGCCGCCGCTCAGCGGCGGTATGAAAGATGCAGCAAAACAGCGCCTGCCGTCGAAGACGGCGGGCGCATCTTTTGCGAGAAGGCTGCTTCTCCTTCAAATCGCAGGTCTCCCCACGAAAGGCACGGGCGCATCCGCCGTTTCGCTTGCCTTGACAGATTCTGCCGCTAAACGGCGAAATTCCCGCAGGGGGCTCTGTCCCCTTACTCCCCGCAACCTTTAAAAAGGCCGTCGAAACTTTTATCTGCGCTCCGCGCCCGCAAAAAAGGACTGCCGCTGATGCGGCAGTCCTTTTTATTCGCTTGTCACCGCGGAGACTGGCAAAACTCCGCCGTTTCACAGCAGGCCTCAGGCCTTCTGCTTCTGCTTGGAGATCGTGACAATGCCCTCGATGGCCAGGATAACCGCCAGCACCACCAGCAGTACGCCCAGAACCGCCTGGACATAGGGACCCCAGTCAACACCGCCGGCAGAAATCAGCTTCACCTGGTTGATGCTGTTGATAATCAAGGAGGCAATGGTGACAATCAGCATAAAGAACATGGGGAACAGGAACATTTTGTTGTTCTTGCCGATGTTGCCCAGCCAAGTAGCCACGGCCAGCAGACCCAGAGCGGCCAGCAGCTGGTTGGCGGAACCGAACAGCGCCCAGATCTTCTCATAGCCGTTCAGGCCCAGCACCACGCCCAGCACCACAGTGATGCCGGTGGACACATACATGTTGGATAGGACCTTCTTGTAGCCGGTGACGTTCTCCGGGGTTTCGCCCTTGCTGGAATCCAGCCAGAACTCCTGGAACATGAACCGGGCCAGACGGGTGGCGGTGTCCAGGGAGGTCAGGCAGAAGGCGGAGTAGGTCAGCACCAGCAGGGTGTAGAGGATGCTGTAGGTGCCGGGGATGGAGTCGTCGATCATGTGGGCCAGGCCGCCGCCGAAGATGGCGGTGGCGCCCGCCAGGGCATTGTCGGGGTTGGCCGCGTTCCAGCTGTAGGCATAGGCCACGGCGCACAGGGTCAGGATGGCCAGGACGCACTCCAGCAGCATGCCGCCGTAAGCGATGGGCTTCGCGTCGGTCTCCTTATCCAGCTGCTTGGAGGTGGTGCCGGAGGAGACCAGGGAGTGGAAGCCTGAGATTGCGCCGCAGGCGATGGTGGTGAACAGGACGGGGAAGATGGGGTTGCCCGCGCCGGTGTCGGGGTTGGTGACCACGAAGGTGTTCACCGCGGCCATGCTCCCCATGTCGGGCCGGGCCAGCACCACGGCGATGACCGCCAGGGCCAGCATGGCGTACAGCAGGAAGGAGCTCAGGTAGTCGCGGGGCTGGAGCAGGATCCACACGGGGGTGACGGAGGCGATGGCGATGTAAATGCCGCAGATCCACATCCAGGCGTCCTTGCTCAGGTAGATGGGGTGGAAGTTCATGCCGATGGCGATGATGGCCACGATGGCGATGACGCCGATCACGCTGGCCACGGACATGGGGGCGTTCCGGCGGTACACCAGGAAGCCGAAGACAATGGCGATGGCGATGAACAGCAGGGAGACCATGGCCACCCGGGCGTTGGCCTCGGAGGCGACCAGATCCACCTCGCCCGCCTCGGTGAAGGTGGCGCCGAAGGTGCCGGCCACGATGGAGGCGAAGGCCGCCACCACCAGGATCAGCGTCAGGTAGGCAAAGATCAGGAACAGCGTCTTGGCCCGGCGGCTCATGTTGGTGGAGATGATCTCGCCGATGGACTTGCCGCCGTGGCGGACGGAGGCAAACAGGGCGCCGAAGTCATGGACACCGCCGAAGAAGATGCCGCCGACGAGAATCCACAGGGTGCAGGCCAGCCATCCAAAGCCGGCGGCATTGATAGGGCCGGTAATGGGGCCGGCGCCCGCGATGGACGAGAAGTGGTGGCCCATCAGGATGGGGGCCTTGGCGGGGACATAGTCGATGCCGTCCTCCATGGTGTGGGCGGGGGTGGGCTTGTCATTTTCGCCGACGCCCCACTGCTTGCACAGCCAGCGGCCATAGAAGATGTAGCCGCAGACCAGCACAGCAACGCTGATGATCAGAAGTAACAGACCATTCATTGCTAGGTACACTCTCCCTTCTTATTTTGCCCCGAAGTTGCCCTCTAGGGTCTTGCGAGCGACTCTCCCGGCTGGATTGGAGAGGAAGCTCAATGTGGAACATTCCATTGCGGTTATGTGATACTCCATCCAGCCATGGAGTGCCAGCCAAAAGTTTTTCTGGAAGCGGGTCCGCTTGATGAGCTTCTTCGCCTCCGGATCGATGACGTCCGCCAGGATCACAAGCGTGACGTAAGAGCACATGTGCTCTTTGTGGGGCTTGATCTCTTTCAGCCCCGCCGCCCTGGAAATCTCGATCTGACGCCGCAGCGTCTCCACATCCAGGTGGTCTGTCAAATAGAAATATGTATAGTCGTGCTGCTCCGTGGCGTAAAACTGCTTATCCCGGCGGACCAGGTAGTGTTCATCCCGCAGGTAGAAAAACGCCGCGGCGGGGTAACGCCCGCCCTCCACCTCCACATCCCGAAAAATATCGTAGCTGTGGGAATAGGCGTTCAGCAGCTTTTCCAGAGCCTCGTTTTTATCCATTCTCTCCTCCGTCCTCAACAGGGGGCTTTACAGACGCCGCGTGAGGGGCCCGAGCTTTCAGCTCCTCCATCACAGGCGGGGCCATACGGGGGTCCGCCAGCAAAATCACAGCCAGCTCCTCTCCGCCGGATGAGAGCACGATATGCTCCACCCCCATCTCCCCTCCGCAGCAGGAAACCCGAATAGGAACCTGCAGCACTCTGCGAAAAAAGCGGTCGATCTCGGCGTAAGCGATATAGCAGACACGCATCTTCCTCCGGAAAAACAGGTGCCGCTCTCCCATGCGGAAGACATCCATTTTCTTTGCCGCGCGGTACTCCGGCGCCAAGGTGGACGGCTCGGCGGCAGCCGTCTTCAAGGGGCAAAACTTCATACAGCGGTTCCTCCTGCGGCCGCCGGAGGCCGGCTGCCGGTATGGGGCACCCGTGTTCCTCTCCGCCCCGAAGGGGCGGAGAGAGGGGGTACCCCCTCTCTTTGTTCGTTTGTTTACGGCGCTATTATACACGCTCGTTTCGGATTTGTTAAGAGGGTATCGCCCAATTTGTGTACAATTTGTGAATGGCCGCAAATTATTTGTGCATTTTGGCGAAATTTCCCGTAATTTCCATGCGCTATGACGTATTTATCCCTCCATTTAGCGACAGCCCATTGTGCAGAATATACAATCCCGCTTTTTCCGGAGACCCTTTTACAGGGTGTTGATCAGGTGTTTCATATGGATGCTCATGGCGTACCGTGCCCCGGCCTCGTCCCGCCGGAGCAGGAACTCCAGAATCAGCCGGTTGTCCCGCAGGGCGATATCCTGCATCTGCTGGCGGTTCTGGGAAATCTGAAGAATCTCGTTGACAGCGCTGTTGATGATGGGGTACAGGCGGCGCATATATTCGTTGTGCGAGGCCTTGATAATGGCCCAGTGGAACTCCTGGTCCGCCAGGGGCCAGTCCCCGCCGGCGGCGGCAATCTCCTCCACCCGCTCCGCCTTTCGCCGGATCAGCCGCAGCTCCTCGTCGCTGGCCCGCTGGCAGGCCAGGGCCACGGTGGCCGGCTCAAAGATCAGCCGCATCTCAAAGAGGTCCTTGGCCCGCACCCGGGACCGCACCCCCGCCAGGGCCGTCAGATCCAGCCCCTCGGCCGGCAGGCTCTCCGCCACAAAGGTGCCCTTTCCCCGGCGGATCTCCAGCACCCCCTGGGCCGCCAGAAAGGAGATGGCCTCCCGCAGCGTGGTGCGGCTGACACCCAGCTCTCCGCTGAGCTCGTTTTCATTGGGCAGCTTGCTGCCCGGCACATAGCGGTGCTCGTCCACAATCATCTCATACAGGCGGTCAGAGGTCTTCTCCGACAGCTTTGCTTTTTTCCGCTCCATCATTTGTCTTCCTCCAGAATAATCTCATTTTCCGGTGACATCATACATCATTTTTTATAAAAATACAAGAAGGCTCTTGACACCACATCTTTTCAGAAGTACAATGACATCATACATCACAGTGCGAAATAATACAACACATTTTGAAGGAGGCGAACGCCTTGGCTGCCGCCGAGATCTGCACCCACCGTCTCTCCATCGTCACTGGACACTACGGCACCGGCAAGACGGAATTCGCTGTGAATCTGGCGTTGTCCCTGGCTGCCGGGGAAGCGCAGGTGATGCTGGCGGACCTGGACATCGTCAATCCCTACTTCCGCTCCCGGGAGCGCAGGCAGCTGCTGGAGGAGGCGGGCATCCGGCTGGTATCCACCTCCCAGACCTGCGCTGACGCCGACGTCCCCGCCATCCCGGCGGAGCTCCTGGCCATTCTGGAGGACCGGGCCGTCCGGGGCGTGCTGGACATCGGCGGGGACCCGGCGGGGGCCAGAGTGCTGGCCCGGTTTCAACCAAAAATCGTCAGGGAGGACTACCAGCTCATCTATGTGCTCAACGCCAACCGTCCCGAGGTCCGGACGCCGGAAACCGCCGTCCGCTATCTCCGGGCCATTGAGGAGACCACCGGCCTCGCCTGCTCCGCCCTGGTGAACAACACCCACCTGTGCGGCGAGACCACAGAGGCGGAGATTCTCAAGGGCGCGGCGCTGGCGGGGGCAGTCTTCCGGGAGACGGGCATTCCGGTGCTCTGCCATATGGCGGAGGAGCGGTTTCTCCCCGGCCTGAAAAAACTGCGGGAACCAGTGTTCCCCATCACGATTCGAATGAAAAAACCATGGGAATGACCTGTATGAATTGAGAGGAGGATGTTTTCCATATGGCCGCCAAAATCACATTTGATTCCGACCGGTGCAAAGGGTGCGAGCTGTGCGCAATGGCCTGTCCCCGGCACATCATCGCCGTTGACCCCCGCACCATCAACCGCAAGGGGTATCACCCCGCCGGGGTGACGGACATCGGCCAATGTATCGCCTGCGCCAGCTGCGCGAAAATCTGTCCCGATTCCGTTATCACCGTGGAAAAGTTCTGAAAGGAGGCTGAACGCTATGGCAAAAGAACTCTGGAAAGGCAATGAGGCCATTGCCGAGGCCGCTATCCGGGCGGGGTGCGACTGCTTTTTCGGCTATCCCATCACTCCCCAGAGCGAGGTGCCGGAGTATATGTCCGTCCACCTGCCCAAGGCCGGCGGCGTGTTCGTCCAGTCCGAGTCGGAGGTGGCCGCCATCAACATGGTCTATGGCGCCGCCGGCGCCGGCATGCGGGCCATGACCTCCTCCTCCTCCCCGGGCATCAGTCTGAAGCAGGAGGGCATTACATACCTGGCGGCGTCGGAGCTGCCCTGCGTCATTGTCAACGTCATGCGGGGCGGTCCGGGCCTGGGCACCATTCAGCCCGGCCAGGGCGACTACTTCCAGGCCACCCGGGGCGGCGGAAACGGCGACTACCGCACCGTGGTGCTGGCCCCCTCCAACGTCCAGGAGACGGTGGACTTCGTCCAGGAGGCCTTCGACATCGCCGACCAGTACCGCAGCCCTGTGCTCGTGCTGGCAGACGGCCTCATTGGACAGATGATGGAGCCCATCGAGTGGCGCGCCGTCCCCAAGCGGCAGCTGCCCCCTAAGGATTGGGCCGCCAGCGGCAGAAAGGGCCGGGACCACACCAACGTCATCAACTCCCTCTTCCTCAACCCCGAGGAGTGCGATGCCCTGAACCAGCGCCTGACGTTGAAATACGCGGAAATTGAGAAAAACGAGGTCCGCTGGGACACTGCCTCCTGCGAAGACGCCGAAGTCCTCATCACCGCCTACGGCACCCCCGCCCGCATTGCCCTCACCGCTCTGGATGCCCTGCGGGAGGAGGGGATCAGGGCCGGGCTGTTCCGGCCCATGACCCTCTGGCCTTTCCCGGAGAAAGCCCTGCGGGATCTGGCGTCGGAGTCCCATGTGAAAGTCATCCTGGATGTGGAGATGAGCTCCACCGGCCAGATGCTGGACGATGTGCGCCTGGCAGTGGGAGGAAAGAAGCCCATCCGCTACCTGGGCCGCGCCGGCGGCCTGATCCCCACTGTGGAGGAAATGATCGAATCGGCCAAGACGGCCCTGAAGGAGGCGCAGTGATATGGCGGTCGTATATGAAAAAACCAAGGGCCTGACGGATGCCGAGCTCCATTACTGCCCCGGCTGCCACCACGGCATCATCCACAAGCTCATTGCCGAGACGCTGGTGGAACTGGACCTGCTGGACGGGGCCATCGGCGTGTGTCCCGTGGGTTGCTCCGTACTCGCCTTCAAATACTTCAACTGCGATATGCTGGAGGCCGCCCACGGCCGGGCCCCCGCTGTGGCTACGGGCATCAAGCGCACCCACCCCGCCCAGGCGGTGTTCACCTACCAGGGGGACGGGGACCTGGCCTCCATCGGCGCAGCGGAGATCGTCCACGCCGCCATGCGGGGGGAGAAGTTCACCACCATCTTCGTCAACAACGCCATCTATGGCATGACCGGCGGCCAGATGGCCCCCACCACCCTCATCGGCCAGCGGGCCACCACCTGCCAGGAGGGCCGCACCATTCAGCAGGCGGGCATGCCCATAAGGGTTGCTGAGATGCTCTCCACCCTGGACGGCTGCGTCTACGCCGAGCGTGTGTGCGTCACGGACATCCCCAACCTGAACAAGGCGAAAAAGGCCATCAAAACAGCCTTCCAGAAACAGATGTCAGGCGAGGGCTTCACCTTTGTGGAGGTTCTCTCCACCTGTCCCACCAACTGGGGCATGACGCCGGTGAAGTCCGTTCAGTGGCTGAAAGAAAACATGATCCCATACTATCCCCTGGGCGTTATCAAGGACAAGGGTCTGGAGGTGCATTGAGATGCTGAAGAAAATCATTATTTCCGGCTTCGGCGGGCAGGGAGGCTTGGCTATCGGCAAGAATTTGGCAGAGGCCGGCATGGAGGCGGGATTTCATGTCACCTGGGCCCCCTCCTACGGCCCCGAGATGCGGGGCGGCACCGCCAACTGTTCCGTGGTCATCTCCACCAAGCCCATCGGCTCCCCTGTATTCGCCTCCTCCACGGAGCTCATCGCCCTGAACGAGCCCTCCCTGGAGAAATTTGAGGCGGGCGTCCAGCCCGGCGGCTCTGTGTTCGTCAACTGCGACGTGGTTACCGACCAGGTCCGGCGGGAGGACCTGACCGCCTGCTACATCCCCTGCGCCAAGACCGCAGAGGAGGTGGGCAGCCCCAAGGTGGGCAACATGGTGATGCTGGGAGCCTATGTGGCCAAAACCGGCTTTTTGAAGCCGGAGACCATCGAAACCATGATCGCCCAGATGTTCGCCGGTCCCAAGGCCAAATTCGTCCCGTTGAATATCGAGGCCTTCCGCCGGGGAATGGCCTGCGTCCGGTGACCTGCTCCGGCAGACTTTGCGGGCGGCTGCCTTTTGGCAGCTGCCCGCTGATTTTTCCGTTGACTTTCCCGGACAAGGGGCGTATAAATGTAGTTGTATATAAATGCAAAGCATCTCACAGAGATATACAAACTATTTTGATAAAGGAGTGTCTGCAATGCTGGACATCAAGATCACCAAAACCTCCTCCCCCAAGGCCAAGCCCGCCGATGAGAGCAAGCTGGGCTTTGGCAAGGTCTTCACCGACCACATGTTCATCATGGACTACGACGCCGGTCAGGGCTGGCACGACCCCCGCATCATCCCCTACGGCCCGCTGTCCCTGGACCCCTCCGCCGTGGTGTTCCACTACGCCCAGGAGTGCTTTGAGGGCATGAAGGCCTACCGCACCGCGGAGAACAAAATCCAGCTCTTCCGCCCGGAGTGCAACGCCCGCCGCATGAACAACACCCATGAGCGGCTGTGCATTCCCCAGCTCCCTGAAGAGGACTTCGTGCAGGCCGTAAAGGCCATTGTGGAAGTGGAGAAGGACTGGGTGCCCCACTCCGAGGGCGCCTCCCTGTACATCCGCCCCTACACCATCGCCACCATGGCCCAGCTGGGCGTCCACGCCTCCACCTCTTATCAATTTATTATCATCTGCTCTCCCTCCGGCGCCTACTACGCCGCGGGGCTGGCCCCTGTCGACATCTACGTGGAGGACACCTATGTCCGCGCCTGCCCCGGCGGCACCGGCTTCACCAAGTGCGGCGGCAATTACGCCGTGAGCCTGCTGGCGGGCCAGAAGGCTGAGAAGAAGGGATACAGCCAGGTGCTGTGGCTGGACAGCCAGGAGCGCAAGTATGTGGAAGAAGTGGGCGCAATGAACATCTTCTTCAAGATCGGCGGCAAAATCTACACTGCCGCCGCCCAGGACAAGGACGGCACCGTCCTCCCCGGCGTCACCCGCCGCTCCATTATCGAGCTGCTGCGCGACTGGGGCTATGAGGTCATTGAGGGCCGGCTGGCCATCGACGACATCATGAAGGCCTCCCGGGAGGGCAAGCTGGAGGAGGTCTTCGGCTCCGGCACCGCCGCCGTGGTTTCCCCGGTAAAGAAGCTGGACTATGAGGACCAGTCCGCCTTTATCAATAACGGTGAGATCGGCCCGCTGACCCAGAAGCTGTACGACACCATGACCGGTATGCAGTGGGGCAAGATCGCCGATACCAAGGGATGGATCGTCCCCGTCTGTCAGGCCTGACACCGCACCCACCAAATAACACCGGCCCGGGGCGCTGCCCTGGGCCGGTCCTTCATGCGTCTATGTCTTTGCGTTAATCTGCGCGCCGCACTTGGGGCAGGTGATGATGATCTTCCCCTTCCCCACCGGCACCCGGCAGATGGTCTTGCAGTTTTTGCAGGTAAAATACTTGTGGTCCCTGTCGGCGTGGCGGGCTGCGGCGTTCTTCCGGCCGCTCCGTATCCGCCAGACAAAATTCACCCACTTCTGGTTCTCCGCCCGGCGCCTGTAGAGGTTTTTGGAAAACATCCGGGCGAGAATATTGAGCATCAGGGCAAACAAAAGCCCTTCAAAAATACTGGTCACCAGGCGGCTTTTCAGTGTCATATTGAGCACCAGCTCCACCAGCCACAGCCCCAGATAGGCGCCGAACAACGCCCGGTTCAGCTGATCCATGCCGTTGCGGCCGTACATAAACCGGGCGATCGCGTTCCCCATCCTCCGGAAAATGCCCATACTCCCGAACCCCTTTCCAGCGTTTTTACGCCGCTCCGTCTCTTTCTCTGTATTCTACTCGCAATTTTCGGGATAGACAACCGTCTGACAGCAGAATTTACAAAATAGTCATTTCTTTTCGGGAGTTGTTATGGTATATTTACTGATTATCAAAAAATAAAAATAAAGGAAGTGTATGCATTTTATGGCAAAGAAGCAATTCAAGGCGGAGTCGAAGCGGCTGCTGGACCTGATGATCAATTCCATCTACACCCACAAGGAAATTTTCCTGCGGGAAATCATCTCCAATGCCAGCGACGCCTGCGACAAACTGTGCTACCTGGCCTTGACCGACGACAGCGTCGGCCTGAACCGCAAGGACTTCAAGATCGACCTGACCGTGGACAAGGAGAGCCGTCTCCTCACGGTCTCCGACAATGGCATCGGCATGGACAAAGAGGACCTGGAGAATAACCTGGGCGTCATCGCCTCCTCCGGCTCCTACAAGTTCAAGCAGGACCTGCCCGACGGCGCCAAGGACACCGACGTCATCGGCCAGTTTGGCGTGGGCTTCTACTCCGCCTTCATGGCGGCGGACCGCATCACCGTGGTGACGAGGAAATATGGCTGCGCTACCGCCTACCAGTGGCAGTCCTCCGGGGCCGACGGCTACACCATCACCGAGTGCGAAAAGGAGACCGTGGGTACCGATATCATTATGCACATCAAGCCGGATACCGACGACGAGAAATACGGCGAATTCCTGGAGTCCTGGCGGCTCCAGGAGCTGGTGCGGAAGTACTCGGACTACATCCGCTTCCCCATCCGCATGGAGGTCAGCAAGACCCGGAAGAAGGAGGACTCTCCGGAGGACAAGCCGGAGTACGAGACCTACACCGAGGTGGACACCCTGAACTCCATGGTGCCCATCTGGCAGCGGCGCAAGTCCAGCGTGAAGCCGGAAGAGTACAACAAGTTCTACCGGGACAAGTTCCACGACTATGCCGACCCCCAGCGGGTCATCGCCGTGTCCGCCGAGGGCGCCGTGACCTACAAAGCGCTGCTGTTCGTCCCCGGAGCCGCCCCCTTTGACTACTACACCAAGGAGTTTGAGAAGGGCCTCCAGCTCTACTCTAACGGCGTGCTCATCATGGATAAGTGCGCGGACCTGCTGCCGGACCACTTCCGGTTCATCAGGGGCGTAGTGGACTCTCCGGACCTCTCCCTGAATATCTCCCGGGAGCTCTTACAGCATGACCGGCAATTGAAGGTCATTGCCGGGAACCTGGAAAAGAAGATCAAGAGCGAGCTTGCCAAGATGCTGAAGGACAGCCGGGAGGACTACGGGAAGTTCTGGAAGAACTTCGGCCGCCAGCTGAAATACGGCGTGGTGAACGAATACGGCCGGCACAAGGACCTTCTCCAGGACCTGCTGCTGTTCCACTCCTCCACCGAAAAGAAACCGGTGACGCTGGAGGAGTATGTCTCCCGCATGAAGGAGGATCAGAAGTATATCTACTATGCCGCAGGCGACAGCCTGGAGAAGATCGACAAACTCCCCCAGACGGAGTCGCTGCGGGACGCCGGCACAGAGATCCTCTACTTTATCGAGGAGGTGGACGAGTTCTGCGCCCAGACCATCCGGGCTTACAAGGACAAGGAATTCCGCTCCGTGCTGGACCAGGAGATCGACGAGGGCGCGGAGAAAAAGTCCGAGGAGGCCGCCGCCGCCCACAAGTCTGTCTTTGACTTTGTAAAAGAGGCCTTGGGCGACTCTGTCAAGGAGGTTAAGGCCTCCGCCCGGCTGAAATCCCATCCCGTCTGCCTCACCGCCGGAGAGGGGCTGAGCTTTGAGATGGAGAAGTACTTCCAGGCCGTCCAGCCCGATGCCGCGCTCAAGGCGGACCGCATCCTGGAGCTGAACGTGGACCACCCCGCCTTCCAGGCTCTGGAGAGTGCCGTGGAGGCGGACCCGGACAAGGCGAAGAAGTACGCCTCGCTGCTTTACAGCCAGGCCCTTCTGATCGCGGGCCTGCCTCTGGAGGACCCCTCCGGGTATACGGATTTGGTCTGTGAGCTGATGAAATGAATCTGAAAACAAGGACGGCAGGGCCCGCGGGCCCTGCCGTCCTCTTATTCACCTGGCCTCGCTTCGGTACCGCTCCACCAGGCTGTCAAACTCCTCCAGCCGTACAGCTTCATGTACAGCCGCCCTCCGCTTCCCCGCTCTCACAGATGGTGCTCCCGCAGAAGCTTTTTCGCCTGCTCCCACAGCTCGTCACTGACGGTCTGGACCACCGCAACCCTCCGCACCAGCTCCGGCAAAGCCTTTACCAGCTCCGCCTCCACGACAGTCTCACTGGTCAGGTCTGCCGAGGGGCACCCGGCGCACTGGCCCAGCAGCTTCACATACAGCACGCCGTCCTTCAGACGGTCGATCTCGATCTCACCGCCGTGGGCCCGCAGAGCGGGGCGTACACGTTCATCCAGCACGGCCTCAATGCGTCTCAGGTCCTCATTCATCCTGTGTCTCCTCCTGTTCCGCCGCCTTTGCAGCCTGAATTTCCTCCCGGATGCGATGGCGGGTATCGTCAAACAGCAGCTCCCGGTTGTGGCGGAAGTAGGCATCGCAGCCGAAATTCTCCACAAACCAGCTGGTGTCGTATCCGGCGGTGATTTCCGTCACAAAGATCACCAGCTCCTGGCTGTCACCGAAGGTCTCCTCCAGAAAGCGGAAGGCGTTTGCAAACATCGTCCCCGTCTCTCCGCCCAGAGCTGTCCGGCGGTCCACCTCCCGGGAAAACCATCCCCGGACGGCGTCCATAGCCTCCGCCGGAGAGACGTTCTCCTCCGCCAGCTGCCGGCGGTAATCCTCCAGCGTGTTGATCTCCCGCTGGGTCAGGTCCCGGGTCTCCCGGTCCAGCTGTCCCGCCTCTTTGGCCCGTTTCAGCGTCTCCTGCCGGCGCCGGACCAGCTGAGCCAGCACCGCCTGCGGCTCCTCCTCCGCGATTCTCTCCCGGAACTCCGTCAAAGCGGCGTGGAGGGCAGTGGACAAAGCGTCCTGGCGCCGGGTATTCCGGGCCTCCCCACTGAGGCGGGAGAGTGTCAGACCCATCACCGACAGCTTCTCGTCAAAGGGCGCGGCCCGCAGCTCCGACACGGTGATGGGCAACCATGTCCCCCGCAGAATATCTTCCACCTGATAGGTCCGCTGATACTTGTAATAGAGCTCCAGGTAATTGGCAAAATCCTTGGCAATCCGGGGCATCTGAATATACTGCCCCACCACCTCCCGGCTCACCCGAAGGCCCAGCTTTTCATACGCGCAGATCAGCTCGCTGAGATCTTCCCAGCCCCGGGCAGTAGCAAACTGCAGTCCGTCCGCCGTGGTCTCCACCCGGTAAAAATTGTCCTTCCGGATGTCCAGATAGGACACCACCGCCCCATGGACGCCTTTCCGCCGGGCGTACTCCTTCCAGACGGGAAAGTCCTCCGTCACGTCGATGCGCTTCACCCGGTCCAGCGTCACCACATCGAAGTCCCGGACGGACTTGTTGTACTCCGGAGGGTTTCCCGCTGCGGCGATGAGCCAGCCCTCTGGCAGGTGCTGGTTGCCGAAGGTCTTGCACTGCAAAAATTGCAGCATCATTGGGGCCAGAGTTTCGGAGACACAGTTGATCTCGTCCAGGAACAGGATGCCCTCTTTCAGGCCGGTTTTTTCCATCAGCCGGTAGACGGAGGCCAGTATCTCGCTCATGGTGTACTCGGTGACAGAGAACTCCTCTCCGCCGTAAGTCCGCTTTTCGATGAAGGGCAGGCCCACGGCGCTCTGGCGGGTATGGTGGGTGATGGTGTAGGCCACCAGGCCCACGCCGGTCTCCGCTGCGATCTGCTCCATGATTTGGGTCTTGCCGATGCCCGGCGGGCCCATCAGCAGCACAGGCCGCTGACGGACAGCGGGAATCAGATAGTTGCCCAAAGCGTCTCTGGCGAGATAGGCCTTTAAGGTATTTGCAATCTCTTGCTTGGCTTGTTTGATGTTCATGGCAATGGTCCTTTCGGAGGTGTCCGGCCATAGGCCGGGGCAGGGGCGCCGCCCCACGGGGCGGGACGGGGGTGCACGGCTTCGCCGTGCGGGATGCACCCCCCATTTTCTCTTTTT
>NZ_CAJULS010000029.1 GCF_910587525.1 uncultured Oscillibacter sp.
CATTGTGCGGGAGGTCCAGGCAAAGCCCGGATACCTCCTTGACGATACGCCCCACGCCGTGGAGATCAAGGACCACCAGACCTATACCCTGGAGGTGTTCAACCAGCCCCTTGGAAACCTTATCATCAATAAATTGAGTTCCGCAGACAACTCCCCCCTGGAGGGCGTGAAGTTCCAGATCAAGTACGCCAACGGGCAGGTGGTTGACAACAAAAACGGGCAGATTTCCTCGAATGGCATCTACTACACCGACCGCAACGGCCAAATCATCCTCTCCGGCGTCACCGGGGCTGTGGTGGTAACGGAGCTGGAAACGATCCCCGGCTACCGCATCGACCCCAACACCCGGACCCAAACCGTTGTGGTGAATCCCAATGACACGCAGACCATCAATTTCTACAATACCCCCACCACGACCCTGATTATTCGGAAATTTATCGAGGGCACCGAGAACGAGCCTCTTTCCGGCGTGGCCTTCCGGGTGGTGGACGGAGCCGGGGCCGCTGTCGGCCCGGATGATGGCCTCTACTACACAGACAAGTCCGGGGAAATCGTCCTGACCGGCATTGAACCCGGCACCGTGGTCATTGTCCGGGAAGTAAAGACCGTGGAGGGCTTTGTGCTGGACGGCACACCCCAGGACATCAAGATCGAGGCGGGCCGCGTCCAGCAGCTCACCTTCTGGAACAAGCGGGCCGGGACGCTGGTGATCCAGAAGAAGGACAAGGTTTCCGGCGCGTTTATTGCCGGGGCGGAGTTCCAGTTGACTTATGCAGGCGGCGGCTTTGTGGACAACGACAACGGGCACCTCTCCAGCAACGGCCTCTATACCACGGACGACAAGGGAGAAATCCGGGTTTCCGGCGTGGTAGGGACCATTGTCGCCAAGGAGACGAAGCCCGCCCCCGGCTATGTGATCGACCAGTCCACGCAGACGCAGACCGTCACAGTCAACCCCATGGACACGCAGACATTGACCTTCCTCAATGAACCCCTTTGCTCTCTTACGCTGACAAAGCTGGATTCTGTCAGCGGAAAGCCTGTTCCAGGAACAGAGTTTACAGTAAAGGACGGTGACGACAATATCCTGGGCCGCTACGTCACCGGGAAGGACGGAACCGCCCTGGTAACGGGCCTCGTTCCCGGCAGTACCGTTGTAGTGGTGGAAACCAAAGTGCCCAAGGGTTATGTCCTGGACAGCACCCCCAGGACCATCACGGTCAAGAATGGCGACCGCAACGGCGTAACTACCGGAGGAAGTAATGGCGGGAATCCCGGCGGAAACTCCGGCGGAGGGAACGATCTGACAATCGAGAACGACCCCACGACAACACTGGTTATCCAGAAATTCATTGACGGCACCGACAACACCCCCCTCTCCGGCGTGGAGTTTTTGGTGACGAACGAGAGAGGAGCCGTTGTCGGACCCAATAACGGCTACTACACTACCGATAAGGACGGGCGCATTACTATCTCCAACCTGGAACCCGGCACAGTCATCACCGCCAGGGAAACCAGAACCCAGGCGGGGTATCTTCTGGACGGAACCCCGCAAAGCATTACTATCAAAACCGGAGAAGTCCAGAGCATGACCTTCTGGAACAAGAAAGCCGGAGGGCTGATCGTCAACAAGATCGACGCCTTGACGAAGAAGCCCCTGGCCGAAGTGAAATTCAAGATCACCTATGCGGACGGCTCCAATGTGGACCTGGACGGCGGCAAAATTTCCTCCAACGGCCTCTATACCACCAACACCGAGGGCCAGATTGTCATTTCCGGCATCACCGGGACTGTCATCGTCACGGAGCTGGAGGCCCTGCCCGGCTACGTTCTGGACCCCAACGCCAGGAGCCAGACGGTCCAGGTGAATCCCAACGACACCCAAACCATCACCTTTGAGAATACGCCCATCGGCGGCCTCACCATCATCAAGAAGGACGAGGAGACCGGGGAGCGGATCAGCGGCGTGCAGTTTGAAATCCGCAGGCTCAACGGCGAGGTTGTCGGGACCTACACCACGGACCGGACCGGCATCATTACGCTGCCCCAGGCCGAGAAGGGCTGGTATCAGGTGACGGAGCTGAAAGCCGCAAAGGGCTACCGCCTGGACAGCCAGCCCTACCAGATCGAAGTGAAGGACGGCGGCACCGCCACCCTGGAGATCACCAACCGCCAGATCGGCAGCGCCGTCATCCGCAAGGTGGACAGCCTCACCGGGGAGGGCATCTATGGCGTCAAGTTCCTGATCTCCGACGCCTCCGGCCACCCTGTCGGCGCCTACGAGAGCGACAATGAAGGCTATGTCTACGTTGAGCGGGAGCTGCCGGACGGCAAGTACACCGCCCGGGAATTGGAATGCGCGGACGGCTACATCCTGGACACGGTGCCCAAGACCTTCTATGTAGAGTACGGCGGATGCACCACCATCACTTGGCCCAACACCGCTGTTCGGGGACAGATTCAGATCGTGAAGAAGTCCGCCGACTACAACTCCACCAACGGCCTCCCCGCCGGGACACTTTTGGAAGGGGCCGAGTTTGAAATCTGCAACGAGCGCACCGGGAACAAGGTGGATACTATCGTTACCGGGCCCAACGGCCTTGCCTCGTCCAAGCAGCTTCCCCTGGGACGTTATACCATCCGGGAAGTCAAAGCCCCGGCAAACTACGGCGTTTCCACGGAAACCTATACCGCCGTGTTGGAGCATTCCGGCCAGATTGTCAAGCTGGAGATTTCCAACAAGAGTATGAGTACAGGCGTCTCCATCACCAAGACCGGACCCAAGGAGGCTATGGGCGGCCAGCCGGTCCGCTATGTGTTCTCCAAAATCGGCAACAGCAGTAATGTGATGCTCCAATCCTTCTATTGGCGCGACACCCTGCCCGCCGCCGTGCGCCTTTCCAGCGTTGTCACGGGGACCTACAATTTCCCCGGCACCTATAAGATCGTCTACAAGGTGAACAACACCGGCGATTACCGGACCCTGGCGGACAGCCTCTCCACCAGCCAGAACTACACCCTCGCCGCCTCTCCCGTGGCCCTGGGCCTTGCCAGTAATGAACGGGTGACGGAGATCATGTTTGTGTTCGGACAGGTCCCCGGAGGGTTCAGCCAGGTGGAGGCCCCCATGCTTCATTGCACCGCTGTCTCCGGCCTTGCCGCGGGGAGCAGCTTTGCCAACGTGGCGGACGTGGGCGGCACCTATAACGGCGTTTGGGTGCAGGCGGTCTCCCGCTGGGTGACGACGGTCTACGGAAAGAAGGTCCCCGCGCCCAAGCTGCCCAGGACCGGCTATTAAAAATAGATCCCACCGTGGAACGCAAAAAATAAATCCCACGGTGAGACGCGAATTGACAGGAGGTTTCCGTGAAGCAGAAGAACAGCGGCCCCCTCCCGTGGCTCCTGCTGGCCGTCCCCGTCCTCTGGGCGGGGGCGGCCCTCGCCAGCGGCTATCGGGAAGGTATGACCGTCTTTGACCTCATGGGGCGTTTCAGTATCATGCTGGAACGCCCCTTTGCCATCCATTGGACCCCCTACACCCTCAAATTCATGCTGGGGGCGCTGGTGGTCTATACCTTCGCCATTGTGCTGTACATTTCCTCCAAGCAGAACCGCCGACCCGGAGAGGAGCACGGCTCCGCCCGCTGGGGGAACGTATACCAGCTTGACCGGAAATACCGGGACAAGGACCCTCACAACAACGCCATCCTCACCCAAAACCTCCGCATGAGCCTCAACGGGCGGAAGCACCAGCGAAACCTCTTGCAGATCGTGGTGGGCGGCTCCGGCGCGGGCAAGACCCGGTATGTGGTCAAGCCCAATCTTTACGAGGCCAACGCCTCCTATATCGCGACTGACCCCAAGGGGGAACTGGCCCGCTCCGCCGTTCCGCTGCTTCTGCGGGAGGGCTATACCATCCGCGTCATTGACCTCGTGGACCCGGAACACTCCGACTGCTACAATCCCTTCCACTACATCCGAAATGACGCAGACGTTTTGAAGCTGATCGCCAATTTCATCCGCAACACCACGCCGAAGAACGCACATTCCAATGACCCGTTTTGGGAGAAAAGCGAGATCGCCCTGGATTCCGCCCTCATGCTGTATCTGCTCCACGAGGCCCCGCCGGAAGAACAGACCATGGAGATGATGCTGACCATGCTGGAATACGGCGCGGCCAAGGAGGGAGACGGGGACTATCAGTCACCCCTGGATTTGCTCTTTGAGGCTCTGGAGGAAGAAAACCCGAACCATATCGCCCTCCGCCAGTACAAGGTGTTCAAGCAGGCTCCCAGCGAGACGGCCATGAGCATCCTCATTACCGCCTCCGTCCGGCTGGCCCCCTTCACCTTGCCGGAGGTCCAGCGGATCACCAGCAGGGACACCATGGAGCTGGGGAAGCTGGGGGAACGGAAGCAGGCGGTGTTCTGCATCATCCCGGACAGCAACGATGCCTCCTTGAATTTCCTGGTGGGTATGTTGTATACGCAAGCCTTCCAGGAGCTGTACTATCAGGCGGACAAGGTGCATGGGGGCAGTCTGCCCATTCCGGTCCGGCTCATGTTTGACGAGTTTGCCAACGTCGCCCTCCCGGACGGCTATGCCCGGCTCCAGGCCACTATGCGCTCCCGGAACGTCATGGCCACCATCATCCTGCAAAATATCTCGCAGTTGAAGGCGCTGTTCAAGGACGACTGGGAGGGCATCATCGGCAACGCGGATACCTTCATCTATCTGGGCGGGAATGAAAAAGACACGCACAAATACATTTCCGAGCTGCTGGGCAAGGAGACGATCCAGACACAGACCAGCAGCCAGAGCAAGGGGCGCAACGGCTCCTTCAGCCAGAATTTTCAATCGGCGGGCCGCGAATTGCTCACGCCGGATGAAGTGCGGATGCTGGACAACCGCCTTGCCCTGGTCCTGATCCGGGGCGAGGCTCCGGTCATTGACGCTAAGTATGACCTCATGCGACACCCCAACATCAAACGGACCGCCGACGGCGGGGCCGCCCCCTACACCCACAGCGCCCGCTGCCTCTACGCTGCGGACGACCTGGACTTTACCTTTACATCCCTGGACGAAATTGAAATCTTTGAAGATATGGAGGAACCTTGAATATGAAGAACTACCTTTCCCATAACACCTCTTCCCGCGCGAATCTCACCCGCCAGCAGCTCCGGCAGAAGGGCCGGGTTCGCCGCCTCTACTTCTCCGCCGTTCTGCTCCTGGCCTTCTGCGCCGCGCTGACTGTTCCGGCCTTCGCCGCCGGAGGCAGCGACCCCCTCACCATCGTGAACAACCTGTCCGATTTTATCTTTTCCATCATCAAGGCCCTGGGCATCATCATCTTGGGCTGGGGGATCGTGCAGGTGGGCATGAGCTTTCAGTCCCACGACGCCAGCCAGCGGACCCAGGGCTTTCTCTGTCTGTTCGGCGGCTTGATGATAGCGTTTGCTAAAGAGATTCTCGGCGTGATCGGCGTGGTATGAGCAGGCCCGGAACAAAAACAGGAATCGCGTCTCACCGTGAGACGCGATTCCGTTTGATAAGGGGGGAATCGTTATTAGCGATAACTGGATCGTAAGTATCCTAGAAAGCGCCCTGACGGACTGGAACGGCAAATTATCCGAGATATGGACCCTACTGACGCAGACGCCGCAGAGCTTCAAAGGCGGCGATATTTGGACCGCTGTCTCCGGCATACACACCGCCATGGTAGGCGTTGGCTACGGCCTCCTGGTTCTGTTCTTCGCCATGGGCATTTTCCAGAGCGCCGCCAGCTTTCGGGATTTCCAGCGCCCGGAGTTTGCTTTGCGGCATTTCATCCGCTTCATTCTGGCAAAAGTAGCCGTGGGGAGCTGCATGGAGATCATGACCGCCATTTTCAGCGTATGCGGCGGGATCGTGGCGACGGTCATGAGCGGCATGGGCGGCTCCGTCTCCACGGCGGCCACATTGCCCAGCGAGATCGTGACGGCCATAGAGGGCCTGGGCCTCCTGGAGAGCATTCCCTTGTGGCTGGTGTCCCTGCTGGGCAGCCTGTTCATTACCGTGATGTCCTTTATCCTGCTGCTGACGGTGTATGGCCGGTTCTTCCGGCTCTACATGTTCACGGCCCTGGCGCCCCTGCCTCTGGCCTCCTTCGCCGGGGAAGGCACCGCCGCCAGCGGCAAGGCGTTCCTGAAAAGCTATATCGGTGTGTGCATGGAAGGGGCTGTCATCGTCCTGGCCTGCCTGATCTACTCCGCGTTCCTCTCCAGCAGCAGCCCCGCCGTGGACAGCAGCTTACCCGCCGTGACTATGGCGTGGCAGTACATTGGACAGTTAATTTTCAATATGCTGATCCTTACGGGGCTTGTGAAGGGGGCGGACCGGATTGTAAAGGAGATGTTGGGCTTATAGGGAAAAAGTATAATGTCATTTATGCCGACCCTCCCTGGAACTACCGGGTATGGAGCTGCGGCGGGCTGGCAGAGAGCCACTATCCCACCATGACCATTAAGGACATCAAGGCCCTGCCCGTCTCCGAGCTGGCTGCCGGTGACTGCGCCCTGTTCCTCTGGATCACCATGCCCATGCTCTGCGAGGCGTGGGAGGTCATGGAGGCGTGGGGCTTTTCCTACAAGACCGCCGCCTTCGTCTGGATCAAGCTGAATCAGAAGGCGGACAGCGTGTATTGGGGCATGGGCCACTGGACCAGGGCCAACGCGGAGCTGTGCCTGCTGGCGACCAGGGGGACCCCGCGCCGCCAAGCGAAGAATATCCACCAAGTCATCCTCTCCCGCATTGAGGAACACAGCAAGAAGCCGGAGGAAGCCCGGCGGCGCATTGAAGCCCTGATGGGCGACGTGCCCCGCGTGGAGCTGTTCGCCCGCCGCCCCGCCCCCGGCTGGGACGTTTGGGGAAATGAGGTGGACAGCACCATTGACTGGATCAAAACTTGAAACGAGGTGAGCAACTATCGAAATTAAAATTCCCAAAGAAGTCCGCCAGCACAAGGAGACCATCTTCTTTGGCCTCTCCACCCGGCAATTCTTCTGCGCCGTGGCCGCCGTGGGGATCGCCGTGGCCGTCTACCTGGGCCTGGGCCCCGTACTCGGCCAGGAGACCGCAAGCTGGCTCTGCGTCCTGGCCGCCGCGCCCATGGCCGTGGCCGGGTTCTTCAGCTACAACGGCCTCACCCTGGAGCAATTCGCCTGGGCCTTCCTCAAGTCCGAGCTGCTTTGCGCCGGAGGGCGGCGCTTTGTCTCCGAAAACTTCTACTACACCATACTGAACCGAAAGGAGGCCATAGACTTTGATTAAGGCCCTTTCCGCCGCCAACAAGAGCGAGCGGGACAAGTTCAAGATTCCCCGCAGCGTTCAGCAGTCCATCCCTGTCAAATGCGTCTATGCAGACGGCATCTGGCTGGTAGGCCGCAAGCACAGCCGGACCTGGCGCTTTTCCGATGTCAACTACGCCGCCGCGTCCGAGGACGACCGGCGGGGTATTTTCCTCTCCTATGGCGGCGTCCTCAACTCCCTGCCCACGGACGCCGCCGCCAAGATCACCATCATCAACCGCCGCCTCAACCCCGTGGACTTCCAGCGCACCATTTTGATGAAGGAGCGGGGGGACGGCCTGGACCAGTACCGCCGGGAATCCAACCGCATCCTCACCCAACGGGCGGCGGAGAGCAACAATCTGGTCCAGGAGAAGTACATCACCCTCTCCATCCCCCAGCGGAAGATCGAGGAAAGCCGGGCCTATTTCCGCCGGGTGGACGCCAACCTCTCCAAGAGCTTTGGCCGTCTGGACAGCGGCGCCCGGCCTGTCTCCACCCATGACCGACTCCGTATCCTCCACGACTTCTTCCGCCCCGGCGAGGAACAGTATTTTACCTTCGACCAGTCCGCCGCTGTCCGCCGCGGGCTGGACTTCCGGGACCTGATCTGCCCGGACGGGCTGCGGTTCCGGGTCGGATATTTTGAGATGGGGGACAAGGTAGGCCGGGTGCTATTTCTCAAGGACTACGCCAGCTACATCAAGGACAGCATGATCTCCGACCTCTCCGACTTCTCCCGGAACCTCATGCTGTCCATTGACATCCTCCCCATTCCCACGGATGAGGCCGTGAAGGAGATACAGGGCCGCATCCTGGGCATTGAGACGGACATTACCCGCTGGCAGCAGCGCCAGAACGACAAGAACAACTTCACCGCCACGGTCCCCTACGATCTGGAACAGCTCCGGGGCGAGGCCAAGGAATTTCTCTCCGACCTCACCGAGCGGGACCAGCGCATGATGTTCGCCGTGGTGACGCTGGTGCATATCGCGGACAGCCTGGAGCAGTTGGACGCCGACACGGAGACCTTGCTTTCCATTGGCCGGGAACACCTCTGCCAGTTCTCCGTGCTGCGCTACCAGCAGGAGGACGGCTTAAACACCGTCCTGCCCTACGGCCTGCGCCGGGTGAAGGCCCTGCGGACCCTCACCACCGAGAGCGCCGCCGTCCTCATGCCCTTCCGTGTCCAGGAGATACAGGACCCCGGCGGACTGCCCTACGGCGTCAACGCCATCTCCAAGAATCTGCTGATCTGCGACCGCAAGCGCCTGATCTCGCCCCACGCCTTCTACCTGGGCGTCTCCGGCTCCGGCAAGTCCATGGCGATGAAATCCACTGTGGAAAACGTGGCCCTGGCGACCAATGACGATATTATCATCATAGACGCCGAACGGGAGTACGGGCCCCTGGCCCGCGCCCTGGGCGGGGAAGTTATCGAAATCTCTCCCCATAGCAAGCACCATATCAACCCCCTGGAAGTGACGGAGGACTACGGAGACGGGGAGAACCCTGTCGCCATGAAGTCCGAGATTATCACCAGCATTTTGGAACAGCAGATGGGCGTGGGGCGGCTCACCGGCAGCCACAAGTCCATCATTGACCGCTGCACCGCCAACGTCTACCAGACCTATTTCAGCAGCCGGGGGAAGGCCCCCATGCCTCTGCTGACGGACTGGCGAAACGAGGTCATGCGGCAGGTGGACCCGGAGGCCCGGGAGATCGCCCTGGCCGCCGAGCTGATCACCGAGGGCAGCTTAAACGTGTTCGCCCACCCCGGCAACGTCAACATGGACAGCCGGATCGTGGTCCTGGACCTCTACGAGATGGGGGAACAGCTCCGGCCCACGGCCCTGGTCGTCACCCTGGAGGCCATCCAGAACCGCGTCATGGAGAACCGGAAGCGGGGGAAGTACACCTGGGTATTCCTGGACGAAGTATATTTGTACTTCAAATACCACTACTCCGGGGAATTTCTCTACCGGGCCTGGAAGCGATTCAGAAAGTACGCCGCGCCCATGACGGCGGCCACGCAGAATATCGAGGAATGTCTGAAATCCGAGACGGCCCGCCTCATGCTGGCGAACTCCGAATTTCTGCTGCTGTTCAATCAGGCGGCCACGGACCGGGCGGAGCTTGCCAAGCTCCTGCATATCTCCGACACGCAGATGGGCTACATCACCAACGCCGAGGCGGGACACGGCCTCCTGCGGATCGGCGGCTCCCTGGTGCCCTTCTCCAATACCATCCCCAAGGACACGGAGCTGTACCGGCTCATGTCCACTACTCCCGGCGAAGGTTGAAATAAATCCCACGGTGAGACGCGAATCGCAGTATGGAGAAGATCACATTAGGCAGTCTCTTTGATGGCATCGGCGTATTCCCCCTGGCGGCCACGCTCCATGGCATCACGCCGCTTTGGGCAAGTGAAATTGAAAAGGCCCCCATTTCCATCACCCGGCGGCACTTCCCGGATATGGAGCATTTGGGGGACATTACGAAGCTGGACGGCGGGAAGATACCCGCCGTCCACGTTTTGACATTCGGCTCACCCTGCCAAAATCTCTCGCAAATTGGCAACCGCACAGGGCTTGCCGGAGAAAAATCCAGCCTGTTTTATCAGGCGATACGAATTATAAAGGAAATGAGGGATGCAACTGATGGACGGTTTCCAGTTATCGCTGTTTGGGAGAACGTCATGGGAAGCCTTTCATCAAGCGACCGGCTTGATTTTGCGGCCGTGCTCCGGGCGTTCACAGATACCGACATTCCAATTCCTGCTTCTGGAGGATGGGCCCACGCCGGAATGGTGCGAGGCCGAGGGCCTGACCTCTGCTGGCGGCTCATGGACGCCCAATATTGGGCAAGCCCCCGCCTGGCGCGACGGCAGAGAATTTTCATCGTGGCGGATTTTGGAGGGCGGCGTGCTCACGAAATACTGTTTAAGCCCCGCCCAATGTTCCAGATTCCTCCGTCTCGCGGAGAAGGCGGGATGCCCGCCGCCCAGGATCATCGAGGCCCTGTTATTGAAGCAGGGGGGCGAGTACCCGTCGTCCGACCCTTTCAAATGTTCCGTATGCGCGGCGCTGCGAATGACCGATACCACGTCCAATTCCGGGACAGCTTCGGATTCGCAGATGACCCTTTTCCCACTCTTTTAGCGGGCGGCGTGGCTCCGTTCGCCTTCTGGTATGAGGACGATCCCATGGGCGGCTGTATCCGTTACCCCACGGAACTGGAGAGCGAACGGCTCATGGGCCTGCCTGACGGCTGGACAAAGTACGGAGCGGACGGGCGGGAGATTAGCGGGGTTCAGCGTTACCGAGCCCTGGGAAATTCTATTGCTCTGCCCTGCGCCGGGTATATCATGGCGGGGATCAGTGAAGTATTGAACCAATGACCGGACGCGTCTCTTGCGGGGCGCGTCCTATTTTTGATGAAGGAGGCGACGCCATGCCCAAAGCAAAAGAACGAAAACCAGACGATAAGATCAAGAACCAGGGCAAGCGCAAAGGCAGCAAGCCGACCCAGGATCAGGCCCGCCGCGTCATGACGGCGAAGATGCGGAAGGAGCGGCAGAAGCGTCTCGCCAGCGGCTCCACCAGCGAGACGGCCCGAGAGACCAGTCCGACTACCGAAGCTGTGGAACAGGTGGAACAGACCGCCGGGGCCGCTGTTCATGAAACAGGCCAGCGGACAAAGCAGGGTATTTCCAAGGCTGTCACCAGGGCGAGGCAGGAGCGCCGGAAGTTCAAGGAGCGGCAGGACCAGCCGAAGGAGAAGGATCAGCCCCCGGAACCTCCGGCCCCGGAGACCCCGGAGGCCCCAGTCCCGGAGCTGGACCGCCCGGCCCCCAGGGAACAGGCCGGGCGAACGCCGCCGCGCTCCAAGCCCCAGCTACACGGAAGGACCAGCACAAGACCAGCGGCCCCAAAGGAGAAGCCCGCTCCGTCTGTCCGCTCCAGAGTGCCAGGAACACGGCCCGCCAGTAACCCGGAAGCTCCAGCCGTTCCGAAAATACGTCCGGCAGGGACACCGGCAGATCCTCCGGTCCCCAGGACGCGGACAGAGAAAGCGCGGCCCATAGTGCCGCCTGCTGAACCTTGGACAGCAGATAAACCGCCCGCTCCGCCAACGCCGGGGGAGCGTATGCGGGAATGGGCCGTGGACAAGCGGAGGAAGCAGGCCCAGGAGCATAGACAGGCCTCCGCCCCGCCGGAGTACGGGGAGCCTCCCCCGGCCAGTCATTATGGGAAATCTCCCGCTACCCCCGGCAGCTCCACTACTCCTAAAACGGCCCCTTCTCTTGAAAATCAATCCATCTATCCATCAATCAAAGAGCGGCCCCGGTCCTCCGCCATTCTGAAAGAGAAAGTCCAGGGCTGGACGATCACCCCCAGGACACGCCGGGGCGTGGAACAGGCCGCCGGGAGTACGGCCATCCCTCCGAAAACTCCCACCCTCGTAGGAAAGAAAACTACCGCAAAGCGCCTCACGGAGCGGATGCGCCAAAAGGCGAAAGCAGAGGCCCAGCAGGCCATGGCCAAGGGCACGAAAAGGACGGCCAGGGCCGCTGTGGACCTCTCCCGGAAAGCGGCCATAGCTACCGCAAAGGCGGTGAAGTCCCTGATCGGCGCTCTCTCCGCCCTGGTGGGCGGAGCCACCCTCGCCGCCGCCCTCTGCGTGATCTTCCTGATTGCCGCCGTGATCGCCTCGCCCTTCGGACTTCTCTTTTCCAACGAGCCCTCCCCCGGAGCCGTCCCTCTGAACGCCGCCGTGACGCGGATCAATGTGGAGCTGACGGACAAGCTGGCCCTGCTGCAAGCCGGGGACTATGACAGCATCGACATCCAGGGCACAGGCCCGGACTGGCGGGAGGTAGCGGCGGTATTCGCCTGCAAGACCGCCCTGGGCGCGGGCGGCGTGGACGTGGCCGCGCTGACCCCGGACCGGGTGGACCGGCTGAAAGCCGTCTTTTGGGATATGTGCGAGATTACCAGCAGCGTGGAAACCATAGACCACCCCGCCAACGGCTCTGCGGAGGCATGGACGGAGAAGATTCTACATATCACCATCACAGCCAGGACCGCCGATGAAATGCGGACGGTCTATCTTTTTACCCCCGAGCAGAACAGCGCCTTGACGGAGCTCCTGGCGGAGCTGAACGGGATCGGTACACTGCTGGGAGACCTAGGTATCACCCAGGAGGACGCCGCCGAACTGCTGCGCCGCTTGCCGGAGGACCTTTCCCCGGAGCGCCGGGCCGTGGTGGAGACGGCCTGCAAGCTGGTGGGCAAGGTAAATTATTTTTGGGGCGGGAAGTCCCTGGTCCTTGGCTGGGACTCCCGCTGGGGGACCATCCAAAAGGTTTGGGCCGCTGGCAGCCCCTCCACGGGGACCTACCGGCCCTACGGCATGGATTGTTCCGGTTTTGTGGACTGGGTATTTTACAATATGTCCGGCGGCAGCTACGTCATAGGCCACGGCGGAGGGGCCCGGATGCAGCATAGCTACTGCACGCCCATTTCCTGGTCCCAGGCCCAGCCCGGCGATTTGGTATTCTACCCGGAGGACACCCATGTTGGTATCGTGGGCGGCTGGGACGAGGACGGCAATATCCAGATCATCCACTGTGCCAGCGGGCAAAACAACGTGGTCATTACCGGAAAGGCCGGGTTTACCACCATAGGCAGGCCGGACTACTACGGCTAAAAATGAATCTCACGGTGAGACGCGATTCTTGTCGAGAATCAAATCCCACCGTGAGATTTATTTTTGTGCCCCAAATAAACAGAGACACTCTTTTATCATAACGAATTATTTAGCAGTTGCGGATACAGAATTTTAATTTAGGATAAAGTGCCATCTGATGAACATGCGATAGAAAGGGATAACCGCTTATCAATACCATCAAATTTAAAATATGCAGTACCAAAAGCTGTATTGCCAGAACAGCTGCCAACACCTCGGACATAGGTTCCTCCCTCATATCCTGTACCTTCGACAGTAGCTCTTATGGCACGGGCATCGGAACCGGAAATATCAAAAATTGCAGTTAACGTTGCAGTTCCTACTAATGATGATCCGTGAAACACGCTGCCAGTTTTGTTCGCTGAAACAGTATCATTTGCGCGGTGTATAGAATATTGCGTGATTGTCTCCACCATATAAAAGCCATCGCCTAAATCAACAACATTCTTTTCAGGTTCAGCGGCATACGCCAAAGTTGCTATTGTGGACAAAATTGCTATAGTCAGGCACAAAGCACAAATTTTTTTCATTTTTCTGTTCCTCCGTCAGAATGGGCGTCTACAGGGGTTCGTTCAAAGGCTGCCTCTGCTTCTTCCTCGGTTATTCGGGTTGCTGGTCCTATCACCACAACTGTATCCTCGTTAAAGTAAAGTGATTGATAGTACTTATAATACAAAAGAGATGATATAAGAACAAATACGACCAAAATTGCTACATATATGCTGCGGCGGGCCAAAAGACGTTTCTTGCGGATAGCTTTAAATTTTGACTCTCCCAAACTCGAAAGCAATTCTGTGGCACACGTAGCAGGTTCACCAAAGGTAGCTACATACTCGGTGTAATCCGCTTCCGGCTTTGCTTGCTGAAAGTCGTCCAGCATGTCTGTGAGTTGGTTAAGAAGATGATTTTTGTCAGCTCTGCCGCAGAAAAGGAAGCGTTTCACGCGCAATTTATATTGGTCAGCGGCTCTATTCATTATTTGCCCCCCCCTTCCGTCAATAATAATGTGACCCCCTCTATAAAGTCGTTATAACGCGCAATTAACTCCATCAAATAGCGCCGTCCCGCTTCGGTGATTTGATAATACTGCCGCCTCCGCCCGTCTGGAGCGGTTGACTTATGCAGGTCCTGAACATAGTTATTTTCCATAAGCCGGTAGAGAAGCATATATGGAGGCACGATGTTCAATCTGTTCCCAGAACCCTCATACAGATTTTGCGAAATCTGATGGGCATACATATCTTCCCTGTTCAGCATAGCAAGAACAAGCATTTCCGCAACGGCCCGTTTCAAATTCTCCTCGATGCCCTGGGCAGAATTGTTTTTAGACAGAGGTAATCACATCCTCCCTAAAAAATGGGAAAGCCTTAAAAACCTGTGAGAATCATTATATAACATTTTTCGCTTTCGTCAATATGCGCCTGTCAGAAAGTAATCGATATTTAATTTTTAATGTCATTGAAAATTTATGTTGACAAAATATTGACACGGTGATACCATAAAAATGGTAAGGGAATACAAACTCAAAACGTAACGGAGTACGAGTTACAAGGGAGATGGATCTATGACGCGCTTGTATGGACGCCAAGCGTAACTTGAAAAAAGAAAAGAGGATATGCGCATGAACATCCCAAGTAATCTTATGACCCGTGTCTCTCCCTATTCCGGGATGGAAAATCGGCGGACGGCTCAGGGGGACGGTCAGAAATCCGCTTTCGACAAGTATCTGGATGTGGATCGCCAGCGGCAGAAGATGCGGGAACTGCCGCCGGGCCGGATGCTGGACTCCGTGTATATGCAGTTCAAAGACGACTACCGGGCCTGGAAAGCCGGGCAGCCGGAGGCGATTCTCCCGGATTCCCAGGGATGGACGGAGGAGAACCTGACGTTTCTCCAGAAACGTTACGCCGGGGACCTGTCCGCCTTTGAAATCTACGACGCGCTGGACGCCATGAAAGAGCTGGGTATCCTCAGCGAAAAGGGACTGCGCTGCGCCGAGGGCACTACGATGGTCCGGCTGGATATGAAAAGCGGAGTCTTTCAGACCTCTGTGGACCCGGATTCCAAAGCCGCATGGCTCCACGGCTTCGACGAGGCCCCCATGGCGGGATTCCACAGACTGGAGGACCTTCTCTCCTGGGCAAAGGATTTCCGGGAGGATGATTACCCGGACTTTATCACCGGGGCCGAGGCCATGGCCCGGGGCTGGATTTAAACAGAACAACGGAAAAGGAGAACATCACATGGATGCTGGAGTAAATTACATCGTCAATAACACCGGGATTCCCTCCTCGGAGTGGGGAAAATACAAGCCCGCGGGAGTCAACCCGGACGGGCCCTCGGTGGACTTCTCGGACCTTCTGTCCGGCAAAAATCAGGAGATCGTCTCCAAGCTCACCAGCGGGGCGAAAAAGACCTTGCAGCGGCTGAAAGACAGCCCGAACAACATTTCCAAGGTGGAGTGGATGGACCTGATGCACGAGCTGAACGCCATGGGAGCCGTCAGCGACACGGATTACCAGGGAACCGACATGATGTTCCATCTGGTGCCTCTGGGGGATGTGAACAACCCCTTCCCGACCTCGGCGGACATGCGGGACACTCTGGACCGGATCAACCAGTGGCCGGGGAATCCCCTGGATTACCTGGATCAGTGGGCCTTCTCTCTGAAGAAATGGGGCGCCGAGCTGTCCCGGGAGTTGAACCCTGACGGGACGCCCAAATACAAGGACGTCTCCCCGATCTACGATCAGGCGTCTGCCTGCGGCCGGGTGTCCAATCTGATCAAGGGTCTTTTGTCGGCGGATCTGTTCGCCGACAAGCGGGGAGGACGCGCATGAACATTGGGGCGCTTCTCAATTTTGCAATGCCGGATGCTACCACGCTGCCGCGGCGGTCCCGCCCGGCCTCCGGCCCCTCCGCCTTTTCGGAGAGCCTGACGGCGGAACAGGAAAAGCCTGTGCATCGTTTTATCCAAGGCCCGGACTTTTTTCTGAGGATGGGTGAAAATATCCTTTGCAGCGGCGGCGTGGGCGGCGCGAATCCGCAGACCTACGAAGCGGAGTTTACCGCTGATTCTACGGACGAGGACCCCATCGTTCGCATCCGGGGCACGGCCAGCAGTGGGGAGTTCGATTTCACCTGTCATATCCGTGACATTGACCCTCACAACGCCTCCTATGCGGAGTTGGCGGCGCTGAACCGCTGGCTCTGCCGTACCGGGGCATATCAGACGAAGTTTCCTGGTCAGGCCGGGAGCGTGCTGCCCTGCGGAATGGACTGCGGGGACGTCTCGAAAAAGCGGGATTTTATCAGTGGAATCCAAAACTTTATCGCTTCTGCCTCCAATTCCTCTCATTACCCGAAGTACGGACCAAGCATATACGCCTATGCCCGTGAACTGCTGGGGATATATCAGGAATTTTCTTAAAATATCGCAACCTGATGAGGTCAAGGACGTTCTTGCCACGGCATTGTGAAGATTTTGCCGAGATGCAAAGACAAATGAAAATGTCAACAATCAGCATCTTCTGTTTCTACCCGATATTCCTGGTAAAATCAAGTAAACTACTGGTTATGCTTCAGATCAAATATACGCGGCAGCTTTTCGGGAGGAAGAGGCAAACCTGATTAACGACGATTAAGGGCCAAAAATAAATCTCATGGTGGGACGCGATTCCTACCCGGAATCAAACCCCACCATGAGATTCATTTTAGCGGTATTCTATTCGCTCCTAATAGCGCCGTCCAAGGCACCCTCGACCACAGATAAATACTGTTCCGGGCATATTCTGGCCTTATGGATCACCCGTTGGCGTTGCTCGCTTTCATCACTTAAAATCGCAGGATTAAAATAACGTTCCATTGGTAAACCGAATATTTTGGTAAGTTGAATCAAAACCGGCAAGCTAGGAATGGTTTGGTCATTTTCAATGTTGGCAAGATATACTGGTGAAATGCCTAACATTTCCGCAACCCTTTGCCGGGACAATCGTTTTTCATTCCGTGCAGCCCTGACATCCTCACCGAATGTTTCAAAACCAGGGCATTCTTGAATATTTGCCATATTTGTATCACCTAACCACATCTTATACTTTATATCTAAATTTGAAAATAAAGCAATATGTGGTTTGCTTACGGTTTATAGTTTATATTCCGCGCGTTGACAAAGCTGATTGCCTAAATCAAAACGAAACCGCAATGACGCTTTTTCTTCAATTCACTCTTTTACAAAATCATTAGAATTACCATTCACCTATCTGCCGCGCAACGGCAAAAGAAAAAAAGCCGTTGTACAGCAGAAAATGGTCATGCCTTATTATATTGAGCGGCGGCTTTTGAGAAATCGAAGCCGCCGCTTTCATCTATCTTGTAAATAGAGGCCGACGGCATTGGAGGATGCCGTTATGGTAGATTCACATTTTTGCAGGAAAATCATGGTTTTCCTATCAAAAAAATCTTATTTCTGACGAGGGGACAATGTGCTCTTTGGTATAAACTATACGATGTAGGAAAAAGATACTTTACTTTATATTTCGCCCGGCTGGTTACAAACCTGCCGGGCGTTTTTTGTCGAATCTCGCCGCTGCCCTCTCAGCCCCAAAATTTTTTTTCAAATAGGGTCAATTTAGCGGGTAGCGAACGACGGCGGCGGTGTCTTGGTAGCGGAAAGGGAGAGGACCACCTTATCCCCCAACGAAAGGGGGTGAGAAATTGGATTCGATCCCCCGCGACCATGACGAGCGGGTCCGCTTTGACGCATTCTGCAAGGCGGTCCTGCGAAACGAGGCCCGGAACCATATGCGGGACCTGCGCCGCCAGCGGAGGCATGAGACTTCGCTGGACGCTGTTCCGCAGGAGGAAATGGACAAGCTCTCCACGGTGGACCACTACCCCAGCGACAGCCATGTGTTTTCCTCGCATGGGTATGATCTGCTGATCGACAACGAGCTTGTGGCCGACGCCTTCGCTGGCCTGCCCGCCACGGAGCAGAGCATTTTGATTTTGCGCTGTGTGCTGGACCTGACGGATGAAGAGATCGGCGGCCTCCTGGGAATGTCCAGGAGCGCCGTACAGCGGCGCAGGACGAAATCCCTGGAGGAACTTCGGGCGAAATTGACGGCGTTGATGCCGGAGGGAGGTTGAAAGCAAATGAAACGGCCCCATCACAAGGGCAGAGAGCTGCTGCCCCTTTCGGTGATCCATGCGGCCCAGGCCGGAGACGCCGAAGCCACGGAGCAGATTCTGCGGTACTACGGAGGCTACATAAACAAGCTCTGTACCCGGAAGCTCTATGACGCAGGCGGACTTCCCCACGAGTGCCTGGACGAGTACATGAAGCGCCGTCTGGAAATCAAGCTCATTCAAGCCATCGTCACCACGAGCTGACGAGGCGGGCCCGTTGGAACGGCTTACCCTTTCCCCGTTCTGACCGCCCGATCTGCTGAACCTTGACAAAGAAAGCCCGCAAGATAACGGCGGCGCAGCATAGGGCAACGGACACATTCTGTATGCGCCGCGTCGGTGGGCGCGCCATGACCCCGCATCCTGCGGGAGAGCGAGAACCGCCTACACCGAAAAGCCGGCAGCTTATAATCAGCGGCGCATACGCTAACGATACTCCCTTACAGCCACAGTCCGAGCGTTCAAAGCGTCGCAGGCAATGGGTAGGGCCGCGTGAGAACCACGCGGGGGTGAGAGGCCCGTGGAGCTGCTGCCAACAGCCGTCCGATTTATGCCCATAAAAACCGTACACTATTTGTACGGTGGTCCCTACCAACAATAAATCCCACCGTGGGACACAATTCTATAAAGCGTGAACCCCTCAAAAATAAATCCCATGGTGAGACGCGAATCCAAAGAAAGGGTGTTCGCATTGGCTGATAAGAATTTGAGCAGACAGACCGATGTTGAAGAAATCAAAATTGGCAGCACGACTTACATCGTGAATGGATATTTCGCCGCCAGCGGCGTCACTGTTTCTGAAAAAATCAAGCGTTTACTTGACAAGGAAACCAAGCGGAAAACCTGCTGACTTCCTGCAAAATTTGACGCTTTTCTTGACATTTGCTATAATATAAGTGTCACAAGGCAAGAAACGGTGACTGCCGGATTGGAGGCTATGATGAACAGGCAGTTCGAGCAAATCACAGCGATTTATATCCGCATTGGCAGCGGAAAATATGATATGGAAACGGCAATTTCCCAGCAGAAAACCGCTCTGTCCGAGTACGCGCAGGGACACGGCTTGACAAACATCCGCATTTATTCCGACTGTGGATTCAGCGCCTTTGATGATACGCGCCCTGCTTTTGTGAAGCTGGAAACCGACATTCGGTCCGGCAAGGTAGCGGTCCTTATCCTTTTTGACCTGACGCGCCTTTCCAGGGACTACATCATTATCAGCGAATGGATTGAAAAGTTTCTGCCCCGGCATCATGTCGGCCTGTACTCCATTAAGGAGCAGATCACGCCGGATCGTCCGATTACTCTTGCGCTGCCCATTGCGGCGCTGTTTGGAGGTGGGCGATAATGGCGGTCCTACAAAAGCTGGTTGAGAAGTGGGTGGCCCTTTACGTCCGCCTCTCCCGTGATGACGAAAACGAAGGGGACAGCAACAGCATATCCCATCAAATCGAAATCCTCACCAAGTACGCTAGAGACCACGGCATCACCAACTACAAG
>NZ_CAJULS010000030.1 GCF_910587525.1 uncultured Oscillibacter sp.
GTGCTTTCTTTTCGTTACGTTGTTTAATTTACAAGGTGCACGCCCGCTTCGGCGGGTGCTGATTACTGTACCATAAAAGCACAGGCTTGTCAACAACTTTTTCAAATTCTCTTCCAAATTTTCCGGAAGTTCCTGACAGCTTTGCTAGAATACCAGACTAAAAGCGATTTGTCAAGAGGGAAATTCGATTTTTTTCGAAAAATTTTTCGGCTGTTTTCCACAGTGGGAGAGGCCGCCCTCCGCGGCCCCCTCCATATGATATCATGTTATCCACAAGATATTGTGATAACCTCTGTGGCAATACGCTTCCGGAAGGCCTCGTCATGCTCCACGAACAGCATGGTGGGCTGAAATGTCAGCAGCAATTCCTCGATCTGCATACGAGACCAGACGTCAATAGAATTCAGCGGCTCGTCCCAAATATACAGGTGGGCGCTCTCGCAGAGACTTTGGGCGATCAATGCTTTCTTTCGCTGCCCGGCAGACCAGTCCTCCATATTTTTCTCAAACTGCTCCCTGGGGAAGTCCAGTTTCCGCAGAATCGCCAGCAGCAGCGGTTCCTCTGCGCCGCTTCTTCGGATATAATCCCGCAGTCTTCCCCGCAGATGAGACGTGTCCTGGGGCACATAGGACACCGTCAGCCCGGAGAGCTTCACCAGCGTCCCTTCGCTTGCGGTCTCCTCCCCCAGGAGGAATTTCAGAAAGCTGGACTTTCCGCAGCCATTGCCGCCGTCCAAGGCGATTCTCTGCCCCGGTTCCAGACGGAAGTCCAGCGGGCCGCAGACCCGCCGCTCTTCGTAGAAAAGTGACAGCCCCCGGGCGTCCAGCAGACAGCCCCGGGCCGCCAGTGGACGGAGCTTCAATGTCTCGGCCTTTTCCAAATCCTTTAGGAGCCCCGCTTTCTCCTCCAGCGCCCGTTGGCGGCGCTCCTCAATGGACTTGGCACGCTGCATCATCTTGGCGGACTTGTGGCCGATATAGCCCCGGTCCGGCCGGAGGCCGGCGGTCCTGGTCCCCTTCTTGGCAGCTTCCACCTTGCCGGACCACCGGGAGGTCTGGGCCGCCGCCTGCCGCAGGCGCCCCACCTCCTTCTGAAGATGGCCGTTTCTGGCCAGCTCAAACTCGTCCCGGCGCCGCTTGTTCTCCCACCAGGAGGAGAAATTTCCGCTCTGTACCTCCACCCCTGTTCTGTTCAGGGCCATTACATGGTCCACGCACCCGTCCAGAAAGGCCCGGTCATGAGACACCAGCAAAAATCCCCGCTTCCGCCGCAGATACTCTGCCACCGCCCGCCGTCCTTGGGCGTCCAGGTGATTTGTCGGCTCGTCAATCAATAAATACCGCTCCTCTCCGCTGAGCAGCGCCGCCAGCAGGACTTTAGTCCGCTCCCCGTTGGAGAGGGTGGAAAAGGGCCGGTACAACGCCTCGGCCTCCACGCCCAGCAGCCCCGTCTCCCGCAAGAGCTCCCACTCCTCTACCAGAGGTGCGGCCTCCCGGAGCACCTCTATGGTCATGCGGGACGGCTCCTCCGTCTCACAGGGAAAATACACGCAGGGCGGCATCCCGGCGATCTGCCCGCCGCAGGGGTACTCCCCCAGCAGCAGGCGCAGAAAGGTGGTCTTCCCCCGGCCGTTGCGGCCCAGGAAACCCAGCTTCCAGGCGGTGTCAAACTGGAAGCTCACATTCTCAAACACATTATCATAGCTGCCCGGATAGGCAAAGGTCAGGTTCTCCACCCGGATCATAGACATACAGCATCCCTCCAAACGCAAAAACAGGCCGCAGGAAAGTCCCACGGCCCTTGGCGTGACAAAAATGCCCCGCTCTCCGGCGGGCGTCTGTCATCCAGATGGCGCGAAAGGATGAAATTCTCTCCTGCTCCCGGCGCCGGACAGACTGCCCCCTTGGGGCGTTCTGCGGCGCCTTTCAAATTTCAGCAGGAAGCAGACTTCATCCTTTCACTCCTCTTCATTAATATATTGGGATCATCATAGCAGATTTTTGCCCCGCTGTCAACCGGCGGGAACGCACGGGAAATGTCCGGCCGTATATTTTATCATCCGCGATTTTGGCTTTGCAGCCGTGGCTCTGTAGGGGCGGGGCTCTGTCCCCGCCCCTATTCCCGAAAGCACCAGGTTTCCGATGGACAGGCCTGGGCAGAGCCCCGCCCCCACATTAAATCCGTGAAACGGACACTCCCGGCGCCATTTTCCGTCCTATTTTTCCGGAAGCGTTTGCTTTTCCGCCGGAAGTCTGGTACACTATGTTCAATCATCAGCGCAGGTGGGAGCCGGCGGGCTTCCCCGCCGGCTCCCTATTCAAAAAAGCGGCGGTGCCGCGCCCAGGGGCGGACGCTGCGCGGAGCTGTTGACTGGGGGCACCCGGTCCGCTTGCACCATCCTATGCGGCGCCTCCCCTGTGCGTCACCCGCCATCTGCCGCCCGTCCCCGCGGGTTTTCCCGGATTTTGAAAAAGAAAAGAGGAGTTTTCCATGATTAAAATTGCGCCCTCCATCCTCTCCGCCGATTTTGCCAATCTGGAGCGGGACATCCAGCGCATCTCCGCCGCCGATTACGTCCACGTGGACGTGATGGACGGCGTATTCGTGCCCAACATCACCATCGGCATCCCGGTTGTAAAGTGCATCCGCCCCACCACCCCGCTGCCCCTGGACGTTCACCTGATGATCGTGGAGCCGGTACGGTACGTGGAGCAGTTCTGCGACGCCGGCGCCGACCTGGTGACGGTCCACGTGGAGGCGGACAAGGAGGAGAACATCCACGCCGCCATTGATAAAATTCACGCCAAAGGGAAGCGGGCGGGGATCGTCCTCAAGCCCAAGACCCCCGCGGAGGCGGCCCTGCCCTTCCTGGAAAAAGTCGAGCTGATCCTGGTGATGACCGTGGAGCCGGGCTTCGGCGGCCAGAGCTTCATGGCGGATATGATGCCCAAGGTGACCGCCCTGCGGAAGCTGATCGGCGAGAGAAATCCCGCCTGCGAGCTGGAGGTGGACGGCGGCGTGGCCCCGGATACCTGCCGGACCTGCATCGACGCCGGAGCCAACGTGCTGGTGGCGGGCAGCGCGGTGTACAAGGCGGCGGACATCCCAGCCCGCATCGCCGAGCTGAGAGGAAATCGGTCCTAAAGGCGGGCAAGCTCCATGCCGACGGAAACGCCCGCCAGAAAAGACGCCCTGTCCTCCAGACAGGCGGCCTCAAACTGCCGGACCAGAAGCGATTCCAGCCGCCGCTCCTGGTCTGCTGTCAGGGACTGGCGGAAGTCCTCCCACGCCTCCTCCAGGCCGGAGGAGAACCGGCGGTATGCCCGGGTTTCGAGATAGTCTGTGGTCCGGTGCTCTTGGGCATAGAAATAAAGTGTTTCTGCAAGAGAATACATGGGCCGTCCTCCTTATAAACTAATCGGTATATACCATTTGGTTTTATTATAGCTCAATTACAAAAAGCTGTCAAGCTGTTTATTAGGAGTATTATGGAAACATTGTCAAAAAACCTGCTGGCTTTGCGCAAGGAGCGAGGGCTTTCCCGCGAAGCTGTGGCGAGGGCATTGGAGATCTCCTCCATGACCTATCAGCGATATGAAAAAGATCTGCGGGACCCAACCGCCCCTCTCATGGTCAAGCTGGCCGACTTTTACGGCGTCACCTTAGATCAGCTGGTGGGCCGTGCCCCTCTGCCGGACCAGGAGGCATAGCCCCTGGCAGTTGAGTGGAGACAGCCTGGTCAGGGGACCAGGCCCCACAGGTTTTCTGCCGAAAGTGCCGGAAATTACGGGGGAACGGCCAGCAGAGGGCTGCCGGCCCCACAGCTCTACCAAAAGAAGGCCGGCAGAATAGGGCACCATCCCACATAGACCCAGCCATGCGCGAAGCGTGGGAAGAGAAGAAAGTCCTTGCGTCCACGCATCAAATTTCCTGCGCGCCCTTCAATTGAAGCAAAAATCTTCCGCAACCACCAAAAGCGTCTTTTTCTCTTTTGGACCGTGCACGGCCCGTTTTCTCTTTTTCTGCGCCCAGAAAAAGAGAAAATGGGGAGTGCATTCCCAGCACGGGCAAAGCCCGTGCGCCGTCCCCGCCCGAGGCGGCCCCCCGTCCCGCCCCGCAGGGCGGCCCATACCGCAACTCTATAAGAGGAGAACCTGCTTATGGAATACTTCCCCGCCCCTTTGGAAAAGTTAGTGGAACAATTCGCCCGCCTGCCGGGCATCGGCGGCAAATCCGCCCAGCGGCTGGCCTTTTTCATTCTGGGCCTGCCCGAAGAAGAGGCCCAGGCCTTCGCCAGCGCCATCATGGACGCCAAGCGGGGCGTCACCTGCTGCCCGGTGTGCCAGAACTTCACCGCCGGGGGCCTGTGCCCCATCTGCGCCTCCCCCAAACGGGACGGCTCCACCATCTGCGTGGTGGCCGACCCCCGGGACGTGGCCGCCGTGGAGCGGTCCCGGGAGTACAACGGCCATTACCACGTCCTTCACGGCGTCATCTCCCCCATGAACCACGTGGGCCCCGACGACCTCTCCATCAAACCCCTGCTGGAGCGGGTGGCGAAGGGGGACGTGGCGGAGGTCATCATGGCCACCAACCCGGACACGGAGGGAGAGGCCACCGCCATGTACATCGCCCGCCTTTTGAAGCCCTTCGACGTGCGGGTGACCCGTCTGGCCTACGGCATCCCCGTGGGCGGGCACCTGGAGTTCGCCGACGACGCAACGCTGATGCGGGCGCTGGAGGGGCGGAGAGAGATGTGATCTGAGAAGGTGGTCCTTCCCTATGGCGCGGAAAAAGCCCCTGGACTACCAGCCAAAACGCTGGGAGAAAAAGCGGCTCAGACTGGAAAAGCACCTGAAAACCATGGGCGGCGTCTCCGCCTCGGAGCATAATCTTCTGTGCATCATTCGAGACGGGCAGCAGTCCGTCTTTCAGTGGGAGAACCCCTATGCCCAGCGCCGCGGAGGAGCCGCTGGTCCGGCTGTACCGGGGAGAGCCGGCGGACCTGGCCCCCTGGGCGGAGTCCCAGGAGCCGGAGCATTACCAGAACTGCCTGCGGGCGATTTCAAGCCGGGACGAAGCGGCGCTGAACGACGCCCTGGAGGCCCGATTCAGGAGCGCCGGAAACACCTCTCCCCCACGTTCATCGATATATGCGGCGCGGCCTGCGTCAAAATCGGGGCCCGATATGGGCTCCGCTGCAGGCTGGAGGTTATTGAATTCCCCCGGATGTTCCTGGAGGCGGAGGACCGGCCGATGTCCCTGCCGCCTTTTTACGATGAGTTCACCGCCCTGCTGCGGGAACGGGCAGAGGACCGCCGGGAAATGTAAAAGGAACCGCCGCCCCAATGGGCGGCGGCGCTTCAATCATTTCTCAGAGCTCCGTGAATAAGGTTCCGGGTCATCAGTAAGACCCGCCAGATAATCCATGCTGGTCCCCAGTGCCAGGGCAATCCGTTTGCACTGTTCAAAAGACATATTCCGCTTTCCCTGTTCAATTTTGGAGTAGTCACTTTGGTCAATCCCGGTCAGCATCTGCATTTTCACCTGGGTAAACTTCCGTTCCTCCCGCAATTTCCGCAATCTCGACATACCAACACCTCAAATACAGTATGTCAAATTGACCTATTGAAATTAGGGTGATATTGACCTATAATGTAAATGAGGTGACTATATGAAACATTCAACTTTTGAGGAGCTGTTTGCCCAAGCTATTGGCACGGAAGTGCTGAAATACCTGTCACATGAAGACGCATGGAAAACTCTGGTCCAAGGGGTGGAATCCACCGCTCTACCGGTATTAACAAAAATCCAGGCCATCCTGAACGACGAAGCTCTGGACGACCCAGCCTGCTTCCGCCGCATTGACGCCATTGTGGAGGCCTTCCACCAAAGCGGCCTCAGCACCACCCGCCACGACTTCTGAAAAGACCGCCCGGCGCTTTTGCGCCGGGCGGTCTTTCTTCGGTGACACAGATCACATGAGGCTGTAGAGAATCTTCGCCATCTGGCCCCGGGTGATGTTGTTATTGGGCCTGAACGTGCCGTCGGTATAGCCGCTGAGGATTCCCTGGGCCGCCATGGTCTGGATATAGAAAGCGGCATAGGCGGGGATCTTCCCGGCATCGGTGAAGGTCAGGCTCGCCAGGGCATAGCCCTTCTCCTGGCTCCGTCCGATCATGGCCGCCGCCTGGGCGCGGGTCAGGTTCCCGTCAGGGTTGAGGTAGAGCTTCCCGTCCTGGCCCTGGGTGCCGGTGACCACGCCCTCGGCGTACAGCGCCCGGACCGCCGGGAGAGCAGACTCCGGAATCTTGCTCAGGTCCGCGAAGGGCAGGGACACGCCTGTATACTTCGCCGGGTCCAGCTTCAGGGTGTTGTACAGCATCACGGAGAAGTCCAGCCGGGTCAGCAGCTGGTCGGGGCGGAAGGTCCCGTCCGCGTAGCCCTTGGAGATGTTGTGGTCGTACAGGTAGTCGCAGTAGTCCGCGCCCCAGTACGCCGCCGTATCCCTGAACCTGCGCTCCCCGCCGCCGGCAGGGATGTCCGCCGAGCAGCGTCCGATGTTGCCGGAGCCGTCCCGGGCGGTGACGGTGACCCGGTGGGCCGCGCCGTCCAGCCCGGGCAGGGCGGCGGAGAGGGCGCCGGTCTTGCTGTCATAGGTGAAGGCCAGGGGCCTGCCGTCGTAGGTCACGGACACGGAGGACTGGGGCAGCACGCCGTCCACGCCGTCCTGGACCGTGCCGGTGAGGGTGCTGCCGCTGACCTGGGCCGTGACCGCGGGCACCACGGTGTCCACAGTATTGTCAAAGGAGGCAGCGATGTGGTCGATATAGACCGTGCCGGTGCGGGCGGTCTCCGGGTAGGTAACGATCTCCGCTCCAGTCGCTTCATCGTAGGTGTATACCGGCTCCCCGGCACTGACCCGCAGGCCCTGGATGGAGAAGCTCATCTGGGGCAGCGCCACAGACACCTGTTTCCAGCCGGTGAAGTCCAGCGTGGCCGCGGGCAGGACCTGAAGCTCCTCCGTGCCGTCGTCATACAGCAGGGACAGAACGTTGTTGGAGCCGTCGCCGTAAACCCACAGATTCAGACTCGTATAGAGCTGCCGGTTCACCGGCGTATCCAGGAACGCACGCCAATCCGCGGCAAAACCGCGCCCCTCCGCCAGGGTGTAGTCCAGTTTGCCGGAACCCTGGCCCAGCCGCACGGTCTCCGGAGCCGTGGAGCGGCTGAACTGGAGCCCTTCGCCAAAGATGCCGTCAAAGATGGTGGCCGCGCTCTCAAAGTCCTCCACCGGCTGGATGGAGAAGTTGGACACCGTCACCTGGATCGAGGCGCTCCGTCCCCCGGCGAAGACGGTGATGACGCCCTCACCGGGCATAGCCGCCGTAAAGTTTCCCTGCGCGTCAATGCTCCCGATATTGCCCTCCACCGTCCAGGTGAAGGCCTCCGGGTCGGCCTTCAGGGACTTGTGCTGATAGGCCGCGGTGGCGGTCAGCTGTGTCACGGTGCCGGGGGCGGTCCCCAGCGTGCTGAGGGCAGTGCCGTCGGCGCTGCGGATGGCAAGAGCGTCCGGTGTGGTGACGGCGTGGATGGTAGTGGTGCCCGTCCTGCGGCCGCTGCCGGCGGTGACGGTGACCTCGCCGCCGGAGAGAGGCGTGGTCAGCACATTGCCGTCCAGCTGGCCGCCGTCGGTCTCCAGCCGGTAGTCCTCCTGCATGGGGATGAAATTGGTGTCCACGGCGGAGGCGGAGATGGTCACCTTGCTGCCCGCCAGCACATACTGGTTGTCCGCCTGAACGTAGAAGTGGCTCAGCTCCCCAGTGGGCTGATTGGGGGCCACGAGAAAGACCTGGTTGGACACCTTCCGCTCGGCGCCGTCGGAGGGCCGGTTGACGGTACCGGTCTCCAGCTTGTCCGGCGCGGTGACCGCCAGCGTGGTGGAGCCGCCGCCGTCCAGGCACAGCGCGGTGACGCAGCCCAGCTCGATCATACGCCTGGCCACCTGGTCCATGGACGCGCCCACGGAATAGCCGGAGCGGCGGCCGTCGATGGTGTAGAAAATCACACTGCCGTCATAGCGCACGCCCACGGCGGTGCGGGGGTTCACACCGGTGGGCAGGCCCGCCACCACGGCGCCGTCGGCTACCAGGGAGTACAGGGCTCCCACGGCGTACTCCACATCGTTCCACTCCTCGCCGGCGGCGCCGGCCTCCAGGGTAATGGTGGTACCCACGGGGATGTTCCGCAGGGCGTCCACATGGTAGGCGTCGGATTTCAGGTTGGCGGAGAGGACAAACTGGTCCGGCCTCATGGCCGTTGCAGAGGTGGTCTCCTCCACCCGCTCCACCACGGCAGTGACAGTCTCGCCGATGGAGAGGCGGCCCTCCTGAATGGTGCAGAGCACGTCCACTCCAGCCTCGGTATTGCCGGTGGTGTGCTTGCTGTTGAAGTCGTAGGTATAGAGGTAGGTCCCCCCGTCGGAGACCCGGGCCTTGTTCACCGCGGTGAGCTGGCGGGAGACCTCCCCGCCATAGCCCTCGGCGTCCATATAGCCCAGGCGGGCAGTGACCTTCACGCCGGGCTTGCCGATGGCGGCGGTGCCGTCGGCCCGGAAGCCGATGGCGTAATAGCCGCCGTCGCTGCTGCGCAGCACTCCCTCGGAGATCACAAGTCCAATGGGCAGGCCGGTATTGACGTTGTAAAAATCGCCGTTGATGCCCGCCACCACGCGCCAGCCCTGGCGCTCCAGCTCCCGGGCCGTATCGGAGACAGAGTTCCGGTCAGTGAGGACCTGCCCGTAGGTGACAATGGGCGTCACGTCCGGATTGGGCGTGTATGTAATCAGGTTCTCCGTTCGCATATCGTTATACGCCGTGCTCCAGAAGGTGTTGGTGGAGAGCTGGGTGTCCTGGTGCAGCAGCGTGTCCAGGGCTGTCAAATCCTCGCCCATGGCGTCCGATGCCGCGGCGCTCAGGCCCAGGGAGAGGATCAGGGACAGCGCCAGGAGCAGCGCCAGGGTCTTGCGGAAAAATATTTTCATAATTTGCCTCCAAAAGGTCCCCCGGCGGCGGAATGTCCGGCCGCCGGATCTGCCCCGTCAAAGCAGGGCCAGTCTACATAATACCTGTCCAGAATACCACATCCGGCGACTAAAGTAAATGTCCATTTAATTACAAAATTCTTCCGGTTTCACCAAAATCTTCATCCGTCCCATAAAAAGGACGCGTCTTCCCGGAAAAATGTTCCCCTGTCCTGCAAAAATTTTCTTGGAAACCCCGGCCAGGTGTACTATAATGAAAGTGGATCACAGAGCCGAAAAGGAGGTTTTTTCATGACTGTCACTGTGGACGCCGCCAGCTGCATCGGATGCAGCATGTGCGCCTATGCCGCTCCCGGCATCTTCCGCATGGAGAACCGGGTCTCCACCGTCCTGCCGGAGCCCGATGAGACCCAGTATGACCGGGCCGCCGGCGCCGCCAACCGCTGCCCTGTCAACGCTATCAAGATCAGGAAATAGGGGGAGGAGCCACGGCTCCTCCCCCTATTTCCTGATCTTGATACCATCCAAATATGAAGCGGACTTCGCCCCTCCATACTCCCCCTTAATGTCAATCCCAATAAATCGAAAAAGAGGAGCCATACGGCTCCCCTTTTCGTCCTGCGTCACAGGGTTTCAGCTCAGCACTTCTCCACCACAACGGCGGTACCCATGCCGCCGCCGATGCACAGGGTAGCCAAACCCTTCTTGGCCTCGGGACGCTTCATCATCTCGTGGACCAGGGTCACGATGATGCGGGCGCCGGAGGCGCCGACGGGGTGGCCCAGGGAGATGGCGCCGCCGTTGACGTTCAGCTTGGCAGGGTCGATGCCCAGCTCCCGGCCCACAGCGATGGACTGGGCGGCAAAGGCCTCGTTGGCCTCGATCAGGTCGATGTCGTCGATGGTGACGCCGGCCTTCTTCATAGCCGCGCGGGAGGCGGGCACAGGGCCCACGCCCATGATCTTGGGATCCACACCGCCCTGGCCCCAGCCGATCAGCTTGACCATAGGCTTGAGGCCATACTTCTCAACGGCCTCGCCGGAGGCCAGAATGATGGCGGCGGCGCCGTCGTTGATGCCGGAGGCGTTGGCGGCGGTGACGCGCTGCTGGCCCTTGTCCTCGGTCTCCTGCTTGCCGGTGACCTCAAAGGTGTGAACCACCTCGGGGTTGGGGGACTCGGGACCCACGGGGAAGGCGCCCCGGAGCTTTGCAATGCCCTCGGCGGTGACGCCGGCCTTGGGATACTCGTCCTTCTTAAACTCCACAATGTCCTTCTTGACCTTCACGGGCACGGGAACGATCTCATCGTCAAACCGGCCGGCGGCCTGGGCGGCCTCAGCCTTCTGCTGGGAGGCGGCGGCAAACTCGTCCTGCTCCTTGCGGGTGATGCCCCAGATGTCGTTGATGTTCTCGGCAGTGGTGCCCATGTGGTAGTTGTTGTAGGCATCCCACAGGCCGTCCTTGATCATCTCGTCCACCAGCTTCTTGTCGCCCATGCGGGCGCCCCAGCGGGCGTCGGGAGCCAGGAAGGGAGCGGCGCTCATGTTCTCGGTGCCGCCGCAGACCACAACGTCGGAGTCGCCGGCCAGGATGGAGCGGGCGCCCTCGATGACAGACTTCATACCGGAGCCGCAGACCATGCCCACGGTGTAGGCAGGAACAGAGTAGGGGATGCCGGCCTTGATGGAGACCTGGCGGGCCACGTTCTGCCCAAGACCCGCGGTCAGAATGCAGCCGAACATCAGCTCGTCCACCTGCTCCGGCTTCACGCCGGCGCGGTTCAGAGCCTCTTTGACCACGATAGCGCCCATCTCGGCGGCGGGGGTGTTCTTCAGGCTGCCGCCGAAAGAGCCGATAGCGGTTCTGCAGCAGCTGACGATATAAAGATCTTTCATGATGTTCCTCCGTTTTATAAAAATTTTCTCGGCGGCCCCGGACCGCCATGGAGCACAAAGTCGGGAGGCGGAAAAGCGCCATGTTAATTTTTTGACAAATGTCGCCCCTCCGCTTCTTAGGTTTTATTATAGAGCGTATTTTTCGCTTCGTCAATGGGCAAAGTTTCGATTTCCATTTTTCGTTAAATATTTGACAATACGTTATGTATTTTTCGTCACCTTGACGAAAAGGGCCCCTTTACCCTGCCCGAACCAGTCCCGCAGAGAAGTCCGCCGGGTCCAAAGCCTGATAGGCCTCCGTCAGCTGCACCGCTGCGTTCTCCGCCGCCTCCTGAAGCAGGTGGTCAAAGTATTCCTCCTCCACGCCGCTTTTGTCCGCCTCCACCCGAAGGAGGATGGAAAGCCCCTCTCCAGTCTCCAGGATACCGGAACACTGTCCCGCCTCCAGGGCCTGGGCGGCCGCCTCCAGTGTCTCCTCCAGCGCTCCATCTCCCAGGGCAAAGGTATCAAACTCCTCCGGAACCTCTGCCGCCAGGACGGCAAACTCCGCCGCCAGGTCTTCCGCCGCATTCAGCCGGGCAAAAGCCTCCGCCGCCCGCTGCCGGGCGGCTTCCCGGTCCTCCCCGGCAGCGAAAAACAGCCGGTCCACCGTAATCCGCCCCTGCTCCACGGCAAATGCCTCCAGTGCCTCCGGCTCCGGGGCCAAGGCGCTGCCCTCCTGGCAATAGAGGCTGTACAGCTTGGCGTACAGCCGCCCCACACCGGTGAGCTCCTCCATCCGCGCCCGGTCCAGCCCCATCTCCGCCAGGGCCTGGAGGTATGCCTTCTCTCCGCCGTACTCTGCTGTCTTCTCCGCCCAGGCGGCTTCCAGGGCAGCCTGGTCCTCCTCGTCCAGGGCACAGCCATGGAAATCCGCCCAGTTCTCCACCGTGGCGTAGAGGGCCGTGTCCGCCAGGGCCTGGTCCTTGACGTAGTCCGCCAGGGTGCCCCCCTCCACCGGCGCATTCCAGTCCAGTGTCAGGCCGGCGGCGCGGTACTGCTCCCGGAGCCGCCCGCAGCAGCGCTCCAGCCAGTAAAAATACCGCCATGCCGGCACCTCCCGGCCGTCCACTGTCAGCAGCACCGCATCCTCCTCCACCCCGGAAGTCCGTTGAAAAAGTCCCTGGCCCCGGTTGTCCTCCCTGACGCCGCAGGCGGTCAGGGTCAGGCACAGCACAAGGGCCAGGGCAGCTGCGTATTGTTTCATATCTCCCGCTCCTCCCACAAAGGTTGTCCTGTGACATCCTATGCGGCAGGGGCATGGGTCATGATTCCTTTTTCTCTGCCTCCTCCGCGGCCAGGCGCAGGTCCTCCGTCAGGACCATGGCGTTCTCCAGCACATCCTCGCCGGGACGGAGCTTCAATGTCAGTGCCGGGGTCTCCCCCGCCGCCAGCACCAGACGGCGCCGGTATTTGGCAAGGCCGCACACCGCCGCCAGGGCCTCAGGCCGGAACACGCCCAGCTGGAACCGCAGCGTGTCCCCCTTCTGGGAGATGTCCGACACCCCGGCCCTGGCCGCCGCCGCCCGCAGCAGTGCCACATCCAGCAGGGCCAGCACAGATTTGGGCGCCTCGCCATAGCGGTCCAGCAGCTCATCCAGCAAGTCGGAGGCGTCGCCATTGGTCCGGATGGCGGCAATGCGGCGGTACAGGTCCATCCGCTGCTCCGGAGAGGGCACATACCGCTCCGGAATATTGGCGTTCACCGTCAGGTCGGCGGAGCACTCCGTCTCGATCTGACGCTCCTCGCCCCGTTCCTCCAGCACCGCCTCCTCCAGCAGCTTCAGGTACAGGTCGTAGCCCACGCTCATAAGGTACCCGGACTGCTCCGGGCCCAGCAGATTGCCGGCTCCCCGAATCTCCAGGTCCCGCATGGCGATCTTGAAGCCGGAGCCGAACTCCACATACTCCCGGATGGCGGAGAGGCGCTTGGCGGCCACCTCCTGGAGGATTTTGCCCCGGCGGAAGGTCATATAGGCGTAGGCCCGGCGGGCGCTGCGGCCAATGCGGCCCCGGATCTGGTGGAGCTGAGCCAGACCCATGCGGTCCGCGTCCTCGATAATGAGGGTATTGACGTTGGGAATGTCGATGCCGGTCTCAATAATGGTGGTGCACACCAGCACGTCCGCCTCCCCGTCCACCATGGCCTGCATGACGGCGGAGAGCTCCTGCTCCCCCATGCGCCCGTGGCCCGTCACCACCCGGGCCTCCTCCCCCAGGAGCTTCTGGATGCGGGAGGCGGTGAGGTCGATGCTCTCCACCCGGTTGTGGAGGTAGTACACCTGTCCCCCCCGGCTCAGCTCCCGGCGCATGGCGTCCTCCAGAATGGCCCAGTCGTGCTCGATGACGTAGGTCTGCACCGGCTGGCGGTCCGCCGGGGGCTCCTCGATGGAGGACATGTCCCGCAGGCCCGAGAGGGCCATGTTCAGCGTTCGGGGAATAGGTGTGGCGGAGAGGGTCAGCACATCCACCTGATGGCTCAGCTCCTTGAGCCGCTCCTTGTGGGTCACACCAAAGCGCTGCTCCTCGTCGATAACGAGGAGCCCCAGGTCCTTGAATTCCATGCCCTTTTGCAGCAGCTTGTGGGTGCCGATCAGCAGGTCCACGCTCCCTGCGCGGACATCCTGCAGGATCCGCTTGGCCTCTCCGGAGGCGGTGAAGCGGGAGAGGACCTCCACGGTCACCGGAAAGTCCTTGAACCGCCCCCGGGCCGTGGCGTAGTGCTGCTGGGCCAGCACGGTGGTAGGCACCAGAATGGCGGCCTGCTTCCCGTCCAGAATACATTTCATCACCGCCCGCAGGGCCACCTCTGTCTTGCCGTAGCCCACGTCGCCGCAGAGAAGCCGGTCCATGGGCCTGGAACGCTCCATATCTTGCTTGATCTCCTGGATGGCCCGCAGCTGGTCATCGGTCTCGGCATAGGGGAAGGCCTCCTCAAACTCCCGCTGCCAAACGGAGTCCGGAGAAAATGCGAAACCCGGGCGGCGCTGCCGCTCGGCGTAGAGCTTGGTGAGGCCCTTGGCCAGGTCCTTCACCGCCTTCTTGGCCTTGGTCTTCTGCCTGGCCCACTCCGTGCCCCCCAGGCGGTTCAGCCTCTGAGGACGGTCGCCGTCCTCGCCGCCGCCGATATACTTGGACACCATGTCCAGCTGAGTAGCGGGCACATACAGACAATCTCCCCCGGCGTAGTCGATCTTGATATAGTCCTTCTCCACGCCGTCCACCGGCATCCGCTGGATGCCCGCAAACCGGCCTACGCCGTGGTGGACGTGGACCACCAGATCTCCGGGGGTCAGGTCCGTGTAAGACTGGAGCTTCTGCCGGCTGCTCTCTTTTTTCAGCTTCATCCGCCGCTGGGAGGGGGCGGTGAGCTGTCCCTCGGTCAAAACCGCCAAATGCAGCTGGGGCCATTCACCGCCGGCGGACAGAGCGCCAATACCGATGCGCACCTCCCCTGTCCGGGGCATGGCGGCGTTTTTCAGATCCAGCACGGCAGGGATGTCCCGCTCCTCCAGCAGCCGCTGCAGATTCTTCGCCCGGCTCTCCCCGGCGCAGAGCACCAGCACCGCGCTGCCGCTCTGCCGGTAGTGGGTCAGGTCGCTGACGGCGGCCTCCAGGCTGCCGCCGTAGGAGCTGAGCTGCCGGACGTCCATACTCAAAAGCCCCTTGGGCCGCAGAGGATAGCGGGAGGTGGGCAGGGCGTTTTCCATCACCACGGGGAACTCCTCCAAGGCGGCGTAGAACTCCTCGGCAGAGAGGCACAGCCGGGCGTACTCCCCCGCCATGACCCCCGCCTCCAGCAGCGATTCCACATCCTGCCGGGTCTGAAGCAGGGCCCCTTTGATCCGCTCGTCCACGCGGCCGCTCTCGCAGAGAAAGACCACGCCGTCCCGGGGCAGGTAGTGGACGCCTGCCGTCACCTGGGGATAGACGGCCGCCAGATACCGGTCCATGCCGCCGGGGTCCGCGCCGTTTTTCAGCCGCTCCCCGTCCTCCCGAAGACGCTGGACCATCTGCTCCATCTTCGGCTTTTTCGCCAGCCTCTCCGCCAGGGCCAGCAGGGTCTCCCCCAGGCCCGCCAGGCCCCCCGCCGCGCAGTGGGGCAGCACCTCGGCGGCGGGCAGCAGCAGCGCCTCTTTGATGTTTTTCGTCCGGCGCTGGGTGGCGGGGTCAAACTCGCCCATGGAGTCGATCTCGTCGTCAAAAAACTCGCACCGCACCGGCTGGTCCATCAGGGGGGAAAACACGTCCAGGATGCCGCCCCGCAGGGCGAACTGGCCCACGCCCTCCACCTGGCCGCAGCGGGCATATCCGGCGGACAGCAGCTGCTCTGTGAGATTCCCCAGGTCCACCCGCTCCCCCAGGCGCAGAGTAACGGCCAGGCTTTTGAGAAGGTCCGGCGGCAAAGTTCTGGCCAGCAGGGCGTCGGCCGTGGCCACCGTCAGCGGCGTACGCCCCTGAGCCAAGGCATACAGCGCCGCCAGGCGGCTGCGCTCCCACTCCCGGGAGCTCACCGCGCCAGGGCGCAGCCGCCACTCCCGGCTCAGCAGCAGCACAGGCTCCCGGCCCGCGGCGGTGCACAGGTCTGCGGCCAGAGTTCGGGCCTCCCGCTCATCCCCGCAGATGAACACCGCCGGACGGCCCGCCGCCTGGGCGATGGCCGCGCCCACGCAGGCCCGCTGCATGGACTGGAGGCCGGTGACCGCCGCAGGGCAGCCACCCTCTTCGACCCTGCGGGTCAGCTCTGTCACCTCCGGGAGGGTCTGCAATTGTTTCAAAAACTGTTCCATGGTTATTTTCCTGTTACAAAATTTGTGCGGTTCCGGAGGGCCCTGCGGGGACGGGGGAGCACGCCCCGGGCAGAAACCGCCTAGTTAAAGTCATTCATGGCCTTCTGACACCCGTGCCCAATCACACATTCTGCCGCCAGAACGGCCCTTTCAAAACTCTCGAAGAGCACCTTCCTCTCCGCCTGGGAGGGCACCCCGATGACCCAGTCCACCATCTCCCCCCCGCCTCCGGCGGGCGCCCCGGTGCCGATCTTGATCCGGGGAAAATCCTGGGTTCCCAGGTGGGCGATGATGTTTTTAATCCCGTTGTGCCCTCCGGCGGACCCGCTGGGCCGCACCCGCAGTTTCCCCACGGGCAGGGACACGTCGTCGTAGATCACAAGCACCCGCTCTGCGGGGATCTTGTAGAACTGCGCCGCCTCCCGCACGGCCTCGCCGGAGAGGTTCATATACGTCTGTGGCTTCATCACCAGGCACCTGCACCCGGCAAAATCCAGAATATTGTAGGCGGACTTGAACTTGACCTTGTTCAGCTTCACGCCCTTCTGCTCCGCCAGCAGCTCCACGGTGAGAAACCCCATGTTGTGCCGGGTATTCTGGTACTTCTGGCCAGGATTGCCCAGGCCTGCCACCAGCCAGTCCACGGCGGAGGGCTTACTTCCAAACAGCATAGTCTGCTCCTTTTGAACGCCCGCAAAGGCGGGAAAGTCGCCCTTCCCGCCTTGCGCAGTCATTCTCTGATCTATCGAAATAATATGTTTGAAGAGGACGCCGGATTACCGGAACAGCTTGGAGATGGAGACCTCCTGGTAGATGCGCTCAATGGCCTCGGAGAACATGGGCGCTACCGTCAGGTACTTGATCTTCCCGCTGAGGGCGGGGTCAATGGCAGGGATGGTATCCAGCAGGGTCAGCTCCTGGATCACACTGCTGTTAATCCGGTCAATGGCGGGACCGGACAGCACGCCGTGGGAGGCGCAGGCGTGGACGCTCTTGGCGCCCCCCACCTCCACCAGCGCCTGAGCGGCGTTGCACAGAGAGCCGGCCGTGTCCACCATATCGTCAAACAGGATGCAGTCCCTGCCCTGCACGTCGCCGATGACGTTCATGACCTCACACTGGTTGGCCTTCTGGCGGCGCTTATCCACGATGGCCAGATTCATGTGCAGGTTCTGGGCAAAAGCCCGGGCCCGGGACACGGAGCCCACGTCCGGAGAGACCACCATCATGTTCTCACACTCGGAGCCGAATTTCTTGGCGTAGTAGTCCACAAAGATGGGCTTGCCGGCCAGATTGTCCACGGGAATATCGAAGAAGCCCTGGATCTGGGCGGCGTGGAGGTCCATGGTCAGCACCCGGTCGGCGCCGGCAGCGGTAATCATGTTGGCCACAAGCTTCGCGGTAATGGGGTCCCGGGCCTTGGCCTTGCGGTCCTGCCGGGCATAGCCGAAATAGGGGACCACCGCCGTGATGCGCCCGGCGGAGGCCCGCTTAAGCGCGTCGATGATGATAAGAAGCTCCATCAGGTTGTTGTTCACCGGCGCGCAGGTGGACTGGACCACGAACACATCGCTGCCGCGGACCGTCTCGTACAGTGAGGCGAAGATCTCGCCGTCGGAGAAGGTTCCCACCTCGGACTCGCCCAGTTTGGTACCCATCAGCCTGCAGATATCAGCGGCCAGCTTCGGATTGGAGTTGCCGGAGAATACCTTGATGTCCTTGCCGTGAGAAATCATTTCCAAGCCCTCTTTTCTATCAAATAATTTTCTTCGAAAAAATTGCTCTTTACTTCTTTACCGGTCCTTCCCATGGAGCTTCCGGCGGCGGGCCGCCCAGCCCTCGATGTTCTTCTGCCGGCTCCGGGCCACCGCCAGCGCGTCCGGCGGAACCTCCTCCGTAACGGTGCTGCCCGCCGCAGTATAGGAGCCGCCTCCCACTGTCACAGGGGCCACCAGATTGGTATTGCATCCTAAAAACGCGCCGTCGCCGATGGTACAGCGGTACTTCTTGAAACCGTCGTAATTGGTGGTGACAGTGCCGCAGCCAAAATTCACCTTTTTGCCCACGTCGCTGTCGCCCACATAAGTCAGGTGGGAGATCTTGGTCCCGTCGCCGATGGTGGAGTTCTTGACCTCCACAAAGTCGCCCACTTTGATGTCGTCCCCAATCGCACAGCCCGGCCGGATATAGGCAAAGGGACCCACATGGGTCCGGCTGCCGATGACGCTCTCGTTGGCCTGGGAGGCGTTGATCTCTGTCTCGTCCCCCACGGTGCAGTCCCGCACCATGGCGTTGGGGCCGATCACGCAGTCCCGGCCGACGGCGGTCTCCCCCCGGAGAATGCTGCCGGGCAGCACCATGGTCCCCCGGCCGATGGACACCCGGGGGTCGATATACACGGCGGAGGGGTCCATCACCCGCACACCGTTTTGGATGTGACGCTTCACAATCCGGTCCCGCAGAACCAGCTCCAGCTCCGCCACAGTCTCCAGACTGAACACCGGCACCCAGCGGTCGAGCAGCTCCGCCGCCTCCACCCGGTTGGTAAGGCCGTTCTTCCACGCCTCCTGGAGCTCATAGCCTGGAACGGCATAGGCAAAGCCGGGCCCCGCCTCCTCCATGGGCAACGCCGGGCGCAGCAGCACGGACACCGTGTCCGGCGTGTTCAAAAAGGCGTTGAGATCCTCCTGCCGTTCGGAGACGGTCACATCCGCCTCCGCCGGGAAGCAGGCTTTGGCCTCCTCTGCAAAGCGGGGACCGCAGACAACAAAAAACCGCTGCACGCCGTCAGCCCGCAATCGATTGCCCATCCAAGTCAGAATCGGGCAAAACAGCACGGCTTCCAGCATCAGCGGTTTGGAATGCGCCGGGACCAGAGCGTCCTCCTCCATAATCAGAACGGCGCGCTTTGGCTGATCCATTCCTGCCTTCCTCCTTGTTAATTTTTTCCATAGGGCCAGCAGACAGCTACAAACCCTTTATAACATATTGTTACTTAATCATTATAGCAGAGTCCTTAAAAAAATCCAGTATTTCCAGCAAATTTGTTGAATAAATTTCCCCAAATTTTTTAGTTGATTTTACTTTTTTTTGTTGGAGCCTACGGAATTGCGCGCAATCGGCCAAAAATTGAGGGTTCATTTTCAGCAAATTGCAAAATTTTTGTCCGCTTTTTCTCGGTTTGTTCTGAGAAAATCGTTTTTTTTGCACGAAATGGTTGAATTTCGCTTTCTAAAGAGTTACAATGGCTTCGTCTTTATGTGGAGAGGAGTGTTCCGGTCTATGCTCAATATCGTACTGGTGGAGCCGGAAATTCCTCAAAACTGCGGCAATATCGCCCGGACCTGCGCCGCCACCGGCAGCCGCCTGCATCTGGTCCGCCCCCTGGGGTTTGACATCTCCCAGGACGCGATCCGGCGGAATATGAAACGCTGTGGTCTGGATTACTGGCATCTGGTGGAGGTTTTCGACTACGAAAACCTGAAGGATCTGTTCCGCCGCCGGCCGGAGGCTGCCGCAGAGGCCTGGCTCACCACCACCAAGGCCCCCCGTCCCTACACCGAAGCCCGCTTCACGGCGGACAGCTGGCTCTTCTTCGGCAAAGAGACCGCAGGTCTCCCGCTGGAATTCCGGGAGCGCTTCCGGGACCGCTGCATCCGCCTGCCCATGATCGCCGAGGCCCGGAGCCTGAACCTCAGCAACACTGTGGCGGTGTGCGTCTACGAGGCGCTGCGCCAGGCCGGCTTTCCCGGCCTGCTGGACGCCGGCGAGATGGGCGAGACGCTGTGACCCCCGGCGCTGTCAGCGCCGTAATCATTTACTCTGGAGGGAAATCTATGAACTACAACAAAAAAACCGTACGCGATGTGGATGTCTCCGGAAAGAAGGTCCTGCTGCGCTGCGACTTCAACGTGCCCATGGCCAAGGACGGCAGCGGCGTCATCACCGACG
>NZ_CAJULS010000031.1 GCF_910587525.1 uncultured Oscillibacter sp.
TCAGCACCTTGGAGACCACCTCCCTGGCGCTGCCGATATTCCGGGCGATCTCGTCGTGGGTCATCCGAAGCGCCTTTTGGCCCTTGCCCGCCGTCTCCTCCCACAAAAAGATGGCCACCCGGCGGTCGGCCCCCATAAACAGGATCTGCTGCATCATCCACATCACGTCGGAAAACCGCTCCGTGGCCTGGCGGTACATGTACAGCCCCACATAGGGGTTGCTCTCCATAATGGGGCGCAGCACGCCGGCGGGGATCACAATGGCCCGGACATCCTCCGCCGCCTCAATGAAGAGGTCGAACTGGACAGCCTCCAGCAGGCAGGAGGCCGCCAGCACACAGGGCTCCCCCTGGTGAATGCGGAACAGCGTCACCTCCCGCCCCTCTTCGGAGACAATGTAAACCCGCAGCAGCCCGGAGAGCACCAAAACCGCCCCCGTGCAGCCCATGTCTGAGCGGTGGACATATTCCCCCTTTTTGTAGGCCGCCATGGCCGCGCTTCCCAGGAGCTCTGCCCGCTCCTCTGCCGTCAGCCGGTCCCAAAAGGGATAGGCTGTGGAAAGCAGGATTTCCTCCACGCCCCGGTTTTGTTCTGTCATCTGTTCCTCCCGGCGGCGGCTCTCGCGAAGCCGGCGCCGTTTCCTCCGAATTCAAATTGCTGTCATCGTTATTTTACTGTGTCCCCCGGGCCGTGGTCAAGACGCCGGAGAAAATATTCAAAAATTTTTTATCAGGCCTTGTTTGAAAAATGCCAAAATGCCCAAACGGCGGACCTTTTTCCGCCGCTCCGCGCTGGTTTTCCCTGCCGTGCTTTTGCTGATTCAGGAACAGCCACGACCGGAATCCGGTCATATCTTGACGAAAAGTGGAAAATAGAGGTATCCTTATCCCAAAGAGGACAGGAGGTATTTTCCATGCCAGAGGTGAGAGACAGAACAAAATCCCAGCTGGACCTGGCCCTGCGGACGCTGCTGCGGGAAAAAGCCCCGGACCAGATCCGGGTCCGGGAGCTGACGGAGCTCTGCGGCATCCGGCGGCAGTCTTTTTACTACCACTTCACGGATGTGTACGACCTCTTTGCCTGGTCCGTGGAACAGGAGCGGGCGGCCCTGGCCGCCCGGCAGGAGAATTGCCTGACATGGCAACAGGCCTTTCAGGATCTGCTGCGCTGCATCTCCGCGAACCAGGACTACTGTCTGTCCATCCGGAAGGCCCTGGGGCGTCCCGGCCTGCAGCGGATGTTCGGCGGCGCCATCACCCGCCTGCTGGAACAGACCTCCGTCTATTACCGCTGCCGGTGCGGCGGGGAGGCGCTGTCCTCCGGGCAGGGGGCCTGCCTGGAAACCATGTTTCTGGGTCTGCTGGACGGCTGGCTCTGCGGCGACCTGCGGCAGTCTCCCGAGGCCCTGACGGCCTGTATGGAGGAATCGGTGCAGCAGCGGGCGCTGGGGGCGATGTGGCAGAATTTTCCCCGGTGGAGACAGCCGGAGTAGGCCATTTTTCAAACAAGGTCTCATTGAAAAGCGCGGGAAACGCGGACAGGAAAACCTGTCCGCGTTTTTTGACAGTTTACACGGGTTTGTCATAAAACAGACGTTTTGACAAAATGTGACTGTTTTTGGAAAGCCTATCCCACGCTATAATTTGCTGCACAGGAGTGATTTTGTGAAAAAGCTTTTCTATATCGTCGTTCTGCAGAGCCAGCTGGGCCCCCGGGCCGGCGAACTGCTGTTGCAGGAGGACAACCAGGCCGTCTCCGGCAGCTTCAGCCTTCTGGGCCACCGCAACCGCTTCTCCGGCAGCCTGTTGGAGAGCGGAAAGTATTTCATCTCGGGCACGTTGCGTTCACCGGTGGACCTGGAGCCCTATGACGCCATCTTTACCATTCAGGACGGCCGCCTCTCCGGCGGGCTGATTACGCCCCACGGCTGCTGGGACCTGACCGGCGTCCGGGCTGCGGCTCAGCGGAAGGCCGGCGGCTGAGTTCCCTCGGAGCCGCGCTTCGCAATTGGCGGATTTTTCCACAAATCCGCCTGATTTGTCATGCAATGATAACAAACAAAGCTGCCGGGAAAGGAGGCCGCCGTGCGGGAATATGTTGTTGTCCGGCCCGACAGGGCCGCCATGGGGCGTATCCTGGACCGGGGGTGCTCCGGACCGGAGGGCGTCGTCCTTCGCCTGGCGTGGCTGGCGGGCCTGACCCGGGACGAAATCGCCCAGCTGCGCTGGGAACAGGTCTCCTTCCTGGACAGCCGCCTGGAGCTGCCGGACCGAATGATCCCCCTGTCGGCGGAGCTTCGGTCCCACCTCTGGCGCTGTCACGAGCAGTATGCGGAGGCGTGCCCCTTTGTGGCGGCCTCCAGCCGGGGCGGCAGGCCCCTGCGGCCGGAGTCCATCTCCCGCCTGGCCCGGATGGCCCTGGACCGGGGCGGCCAGACGGGGGTCCGGCTGATGGACCTGCGCCACGACTGGATCATCCGCCAGCTGGAGACCCAGGACTGGCCCACGGTGGCCCGGCTCAGCGGCGTGGAGGTGCCCGCCCTCCAGGCCCGGTTCGCCGCCTTTGTGGCGGAGAAAAAGCCCGCCGGGCGGGCGGAAGCCCCCCGGGTAGACGAGTTCAAGCTGTGGAAGGTCCTCCAGGCCGAGCGGGACACGCCCGCGGGCCTGGCCCTGTGGCTCACCTGGCAGATGGGACTCCAGGCCGTGGAGATCATCTCCCTGACCTGGGACCAGGTGGACTTTGGGGAGAACGTCCTCCGCCTGCCGGACCGGGAGGCTCCCCTGACCAACGCCGTCCACCGCCTGCTGCTGGACACCCGGCGCCGTCAGGCGGGCTGTGACCCCCACGTGATGCTGACCGCCCACTCCCGCCGCCCCCTGGACCTGCCCCGCCTGTCCCGCATCACCCGGGCGGCGCTGATCCGGGGCGGGATGGAGCACGTCTCTCTGCGGGACCTGCGGCGGGACGAGACCCGGGAGGACGAGGATGTCCGCATCCTGGACCTGGCCGCCCAGCGGGGGGCCGTCTCCCGGGGGGAGGTCATGGCCCTGCTGGGCCTGTCCAAGACCGCCGTCTACGGCCGCCTGCGGCGGCTGACGGACCTGGGACGGCTGATCCGGGTGGGGGGCAAGTACTACCTCCCCGGCACGGTGGTGCCGCCGGAGGAGCAGCCCGCCGCCATAGTGACCTATCTGGAGCGGGCGGGCTTCGCCTACCGGCAGGATATCTGCGGCCTGCTGCACATTGAGCCCCGCCAGTGCACCCTCCTCTTAAAGCGCATGGTGGCCGCCGGGGCCCTGGCCCAGGACGGGCAGAAATACTTCCTCCCCCCGCCGGAGGCGCGGAAGGCGGAGTAGGTCCCAATTTCTGGAAGAAGCCGGGGCTTGTTATCCCCTCCTGACAAACTTCAAAAGCGCATTGTAGCACGTTTTTCACCTTCTTAACAAAAGGCCCGAAATCGTAGACAGACCGGATTTGGGCTGATAAATTGATCCTGCGAAGCGGCCGGCAGGCGCTCCGGCGCTCTTCCCGGCCTGGTGCCGGACCCCGTCGCCGGATACAGGCCCGGCGGCGGGGAGCTAGCCCCGGCACGAAGCCTGGACGGTTTCCGAAGCACCCGGCGGACGGTTCGCAAAAATAAAAAAGGAGGATACCCCATGAAGAGATTTCTCTCTCTGGTCCTGACGCTGGTTATGGTCATGAGCCTCGTGACCGTCAGCGCCGGGGCCAAGGACTTCACGGACAACGACGTCATCACCTATGATGAAGCCGTGGCCGTGATCTCCGAGATTGGAGTGGTCGACGGCTACGCCGGCGGCGACTTCAAGCCCGCAAACACCTTGACCCGTCAGGCTGCCGCGAAGATCATCTGCAACCTGATCCTGGGTCCCACCACCGCCGCTGAGCTGCACGCGGACACCGCCCCCTACCGGGACGTGCCCGCCAACAGCGAGTTCGCCGGCTACATTGCCTACTGCCAGAGCCGCGGCATCATCAGCGGCTACGCGGACGGCTCTTTCCGTCCCGGCGGCACCCTGACCGGCTACGCCTTCATGAAAATGCTGCTGGGCGCCCTGGGCTATGACGCCGCTCTGGAGAGCTATGTGGGCGCCAACTGGTCCATCAACGTGGCCAAGCAGGCCCTCGGCATCGGCCTGAACAAGGGCCTGGTTGACGAGTTCAACGGCATCAAGGCCGTGACCCGTGAGGAGGCCTGCCTGTATGCCTTCAACACCCTGCAGGCCGACCTGGTGGAATACGGCCAGCGCCTGACCACCAACATCAACGGTACCGAGGTCACCCTGTCCTCCGGCGGCGCCAAGAGCCGCAGCTGGAACTCTCAGCAGAGCCGTTACGACTACATCCGCAACGACAACCTGATCCAGTTCGCTGAGGAGTACTTCAACAAGCTGGAGAAGCGCAAGGACCGCGACATGTTCGAGCGTCCTGCCTACACCTGGATCTATGACAAGGAAGAGATCGGCACCTATGTGGATTGGGAGCTCCTGGTGGAGCGCTACACCTCCGGCGTGTCCGGCCGCGACCTGTACGATCTGCTGGGCGCCGCCGCCATCAAGGACAACGAGCTGGTGTACTATGTCAACGGCCGTGTCCCCAGCGACACCCATCCCATGAACTCCGCCGCCTATGCCAGCAAGAAGGTCGACGCGGATTCCGACATCGAGAAGGCCGATTTGGTCCGCTCCAACAAGGACGACGTGGGCATCACCAATAACGGCGTTCTCACCGAGGTCTTCCTGGACAAGGACGGCGAGGTCATCACCATCACCTCCATCGACACCTTCCTGGGCAAGGCGCTGGCTGATTACAGCGAGTCCAAGGAGTACGCTCCTGTCGAGGTCTACACCGGCCTGACCGGCACGACCGAGAACAAGAAGACCACCAAGACCACCTGGAACGTGGACGTTGAAGATGTGAAGACCGTCGAGGACATCAGGGAAGGCGACTACAAGCTGGTCAACATCACCTTCAAGAACGAGGACAAGGGCGAGGTCGTTATCCTCAATGATCCCGACATCATGGAGGAGAGCGCAATCACCAAGTTCTCCAAGACTGAGAAGACCGTGGCCAGCAAGGTCACCGTGGGCGGCACTGAGTACAAGGCCTCCATGCGCGCCTTCTTCAGCGACGACGCCCTGAACGATTACGACCAGACCCTGCTGACCGACAAGACCTATAACGTCTATATGGACCGGTACGGCTACTTCATCGGTCTGGAGCTGTATGAGGGCGCCAAGAACTACGTGTTCATCACCGGGTTCGACCGGCCCACCAGCAACCTGTCCATCAGCACCGCCAAGGCCAACGGCATCTTCCTGGACGGCACGATGCAGAATATCACCGTCAATGTGAAGGCCACCAACGACAACATTGCCGCCGCCAACACCAAGGGCGCTGCTGCCGAGGCCGCCGGCAATGCCTTCGATTCCTATCAGTATTTCACCAGCTGGAACAACCAGAACCTGCCCGGCATTGACGGTTCTTACCGGTACAACCGCTGGTTCACCTACAGTGTCACCGCCGACGGCGTCTACACCCTGAAGCCCTGCGTGCGCATGACCGCCACCAAGTACACTCAGGACGACACCGTTATCCGCACCGACAACCTGTACGTGGACGACAACGTCTATGTGGAAGACGCTTACCTCTATCACATGGACGGCCATACTGCCGACAATGGCCGGAGCCCGACCCTGCCCCAGTACACCGCCACCAAGAACGAGCGTTCTTACGGTGAGGACGACACCGTGTTCATTACCGTCGGCCTGGACGAGTCCGATACCTCCGGCGGCGCCCGCGCCATCACTGAGGTGGACGGCGTCTACACCGGCGTGCAGAACATCGAGATCGAGATCGAGGATCTGATCGACGCCGAGGAGGCCCAGATCTACACCGTGTATGACGGCGACCACTACATGATCGCGGCCATCGCCGTGGGTGAGGCCAAGGGCTCCGGCGCCACTCTGGCCTATGTCATCAGCGGGGCAAAGAGCGAGCGCCTCGAGGACGGCATCTATTACTGGGAGTTCGATGCCATTCTGAACGGCACCAAGCAGACCCTGACTGCCAAGAGCAAGTATGACATGTTCGACGCCAACACCAAGGCCACCATCGACGCTGAGTCCGTGGGCGGCGACATGATCACCGGCGCTACCAGCAACCTCAACGACGGCCTGGTGGAGCTCCGCTTCGACGCTGACGAGTACGTTGTCGACGTGAAGCAGATCGACGAGAAGGATATCTACAACTTCTACGGCAACCGCTATCCCGGCACCAGCACTCCCGCTCTGAAGGGCGCTTCCAGCGTCACCACCGGCGCTGCGGCTCCCACCGGCAAGCGCACCACCGTGCCCGCCACCGAGCAGCTGGATCTGCGTGACGCCAAAGCGTACCGCATGAACGTGATCCGCGCTGCGGCCAACGACAAGGGCTGGGTGGACGCCAGAGGCGTTGCCCACTACTACGACAGCATTCCCAGCGAGCTGTTCCTGCAGGGCCGCACCCTGTACATCACCACCGGCCAGTATGACGAGGGCCTGGCTCTGGCCTCTGACTGCAGGGCCATTGTGATCCAGAAAGAGTACAACAAGAAGGACGTTCTGACCGAGTTTGCCTCTGTTGAGACCGCTCTGAAGCACATTGCCGACAAGGACAAGGACACCACCGCTCTGGAGTTCGACGGCGAGGTCATCGCTGTGATGAACGACCGCGGCGCGGCTGCCTGGGTTGTGTTCAAGACCGATGAGGAACTGCATGCCGGCACCACTTCCGGCGGCCAGCTCCCCAACGCCACTGTCATTAACAACGGCGGCGGCAGCTTCGTTGTGGAGTTCTATGACCCCAACGACGGCAGCAGGGACGACCTGGACGACACCCAGATCCGCAGCCTGATTATCCAGGCCATGGAGAAGTACACCGGCATGACGGTCAAGAGCTACAACTATCCCGTCAACAACAACATGGTTCTGGATGACGGCACCACCTTCGGTGCCAACGCCAAGGCCGCTCCCCGGCCCATGGTCAAGATCATGGTGGATGAAAAGCAGGTTGGCGGGATGGTGCCCGCCGGCACTGCCCTGAGCGGCACTGCCCTGGTGGGCCTGCTGCCCGATGACGGCGACTATCTGGTGGATAAAGATGCCAAAGCCACCAATCCCGACTACAACTTGACCACTGGCACGCTCACCGCTAACGGCAGTGCCGTGGCCGCTGGCAGTATGGGAAGTACCCAGATCACCGCGAATGCCAACGTCAATATCTACACTGCCAACGTTGTGACTGCCGCCGCTGCGGACAGCATCACCTATAAGGACAGCGGCAACGCGACGCAGACCTTCAGAAGCGGCAACTACGCCCGCAAGGGTCTGGTTCTGACCCTGAACAAGGACGCTGATCCCGCCAACTATCAGCAGTGGCAGGATAACGCCGGCGACGCCTTTGGACCGCAGGCTGCTCCCGCCAGGGACCTCAGCGCCACCTACACCGTGATCGGCTCCGGCACGGAGACACTCACCGTGGTAACCGGCAAACTGGTCCGCCTGGATGGCGCCAACGTGGGCGTCATCGGCGCCGGCACTGTGGACTTCCAGGCTCCTGCCGGTGCGAAGTTTGTAAGTGAGCAGAGCACTGTTGCGGCAGGCAGCGATCACTTCCCCGCCGCTCAGCTGATCAACAACGCTACCGCTGCCGCCGGTAAGGTAAATGCGGGCTTCGGCTTCTGGACCTATACCTATGCCGCCGCGGACGATGCCGACTCCGATGGTGTCATCGACCTGACCAGCGTTGTTGAGGTGGTGATGTCTGCTGACGTCCATGCGAGCTACGACTTTGGCGCCGCTCCTGCCACCACCGCCAACATTGCCAAGAGCACTACCGTGTATGTGAAGGCCGGCACTCTGCTGAAGGTTGAGGCCGAGGCCAGCGCAGCTAGTGGCGAGAACATCACCCTGAACACCTCCACCAGCGGCCTGACCAACGCTGAGGAAAGTGTGGACACTACTACCCCGGCAAAGGCGGAGTATGCGGTTACGAGTAGCGACATCAGCGTGAGCCTCAGCTTCGGCAAAGCCTGATTCCCGCAGCTCTATCGCATAACCCAACCTCCAAAGCAAAACCCCCGGGCTTTCGCCCGGGGGTTTTCCCCATTTCCTCACGGCTGTAAAATCGCAGAGGCCTTGTACGTATACTTCCGGAGGTGTTGCGTGTGGGTGAAGGTGAGGGAATTCCCGTTGAATGAATACGGAATATCTATGTTCTGTATCGTGTTCTTGACCTCCCCGATCCCCCAGCTGCTGCCGTACGTCACAAACAGGTACTGCTCGGGCCCGCTGACGATCACCACCAGGGGTCTGGCGGGAAAGGTAACGGTGGTGCTGGGCTGACGTGTATCTCCGTTGCCCTGATAGCTGGTGGTGCAGAGACAGCGTTTGAGAAGAGCCGCCAGGGCGGCGTCCCCGGCCTCCCGGGCCTCTGCCTCGTTGAGGGCGGCGTCAATCTTCGCATTGCCGGCATTGAAGACCACCCGCTGAATGCGGTCCTCTCCGTCCCACTTGGGAGAGCTGGCAGTTTTCGGCCTGCGTTCGGTCCGGTGGATCTGGAGGCAGCCGGACAATGCCGGTCCCCGCCGTGGCAGGGGGGGCGGCATCGGTCCCCGTTTCCGCTCAAAATATCCGGAAAGCGGTGACAAAATGAAGCTGATTTTATCCCCATATTTTCGAGGTTTGCCTTTTCAAACAGATTGACATTAGAAGAGCCTTCCGGTATAATATTCGTGATTTATTATGTCCATCAAAATTTTAAGACGAGTGAAGTGATCTTGTATGACGGAATCCATGGGCCAGTACGGCCATATTCACATGCCCTTCACCATCGAGCGGCAGTTAATGGCATACAAGAACCACCCCGAGCACGATATCCAGCACGAGGTCTTGTGGACCACATGGTGTCACAACAAGCGGATGTTGGAGCAGCTCCTGCGCTGGACGCTGGTTTCTTTCCCCATGTACAGCCGCCATGACGAGAGCCACTCCACCTCCGTGCTGCGCAATATGGAGCGCATTTTGGGCGAAGAGCGCATTAAACGCCTCAGCGCGACTGATGCGTTCGCCTTACTGCATGTGGCGTACGAGCACGACATTGGGATGTGCATTACGGACGCGGACCGGGAGAAGATTGTCTCCTCTCCGGAGTTCCTGGAGATGCTGGAGCGCGTTTCCCAGGGGTCGGATCAGATGCTGGCCGCCTATGTCCAGCTGATCAAGGGCTGCTGTCCCGAGGAGGTCCAGCCGGACCGGCTCCTCACCGAGCAGGAGACATACCACCGCACGCTGCGGAAGAATTTGAAAATCTACCACGCAATGACCGAGCTTTTGACCATGTACCAACGGGCCGAGCATGGGCAGATCGCCCAGCGCCGGCTCCAGGAGACGCTGACCTCCCCGAAATCCCGCCTCAGTGAGCAGTTCTGCGTGTCGGATATCTCCAACCGGATCTTCTACTGGATCGCCGAGTGTGCGGCGCTGCACACGGTGTGGGAGTTCGACGAGATTTTGAAGCTCCCCTTTGAGGACGACGGCGCAGCGTCGGACAAGCTGCATCCCCGGTTCGTGGCGGTCATGCTGCAGCTTGGGGACGCGCTGGACATGGACTGCGGCCGTTTCCCCTTTTTGATGGAGGAGTTCTCCGGACAGCTCAGCGCCGAGACAAAAAAGCACCTGAAAAAGCACGAGTCCATCCGGATGCTGTGCATCAGCGACCGCAAGATCGAGGTGCGGGCGAACTGTGAGGACCACGGCGTCTCCCGGCTGATCCAGGCGGAGTGCCGGGGGATCGACCAGATCCTGCGCAACGCCAGCTACCACTGGAGCGAGATTGCCCCGGAGGACCTGCCTGGGATGCTTCCCTCCTTTGAGCTCAGCGAGATGACGGTCCAGGGGGCGAGGATTCCCCCGCAGCTCATCAACGCCAGCTTCCGCATCTCCCAAAAAAAGGCGTTCTCCCTGCTGGAGGGCTCCAACATCTACATGCACAAGCTGGTGTTCCTCAGAGAGATCCTCCAGAACGCCTTCGATGCCACAAAACTGCAGTATTGGAAGGATTATCTTGGCCTGCTGTCCCCGCGGGACAACGGGTCGTTCGGTGCTGTCCGGACGTCTGGACGCGGAGGCAGCGAGGTGCTCTTCGATGCCGCCAAGCGGCTCCCCCTGGAGCATTACCCGGTGGTGGTGAAGCTGACTGTCTGCTCCGCCACGGGTGAAAACGCATATGACCCTCCGGCCACGGCGGCGAAGGCCGCCGACATTATGGACAACTTTGCGCGCTCCCCCTACCACAATTTCGGTGTGCGGGTGGAGGTGCAGGACTGCGGCATCGGCATCGGAGAGAGCGACCTCTCCTTTATCGCCAACCTGGGAACGGAATCCAAGGATAGGCAGAACCTCAAAGCCCACATGCCAGATGTGCTCTACCCTACAGGCTCCTTCGGCATTGGTCTGCAGTCTATTTTCCTGGCGGCGGACCATTTCCATATGAGAACCAGAACCAAGACCGGAGAGGCATACGATATCCGTTTTTCCTCCATGACCGGCAGCGAGGACGGCATTATCAACACCACCAGCCTGTCTAATGCCGCTACCCTCCCCTTCGGTACCAAGGTCACCATTGACGTGTCCAGCAAGCAGAAAAACACCGACCCGTCCATCTTCCCGGGGTCCCAGGTCTCCTACGACCCCTTTGTTGCCACTGAGGCGGAGAAAGAGCTCCACGAGGCAGAGGAACTCCTGGTACAGATGGTGATGTTTCTCAACGATATCTTGGGAGAGCGCCTGTTCCCGCTGCGGGTGGAGGTGGAAAATCTGTTTTCCGACCAGGTGCATCCCTGGTTGGGCAAAATGCTGGCGGATTCCCGCAGCCTGCGGTTTGAACTGACCTACGCGCTGAGGGGAAGCGGCGGCCAGAAGGAGATCCGTTCCCCTGCCCATCAGGGCTCCGCCCTCTCCTGGGCCCTGCTGCCGGACACCGAAAAGAAGGAGAACTGCATCTGCAACCGGCCAGACAGCGGGGACCGCTATTGTCTCGACCTGGACGAGGGCAAGCTCCACGTCTGGTGCGACGACGTGGGCGCCTTCGCCACCTTCAGCGCCGCCCGGTTCTGCGAAATTATGGAGGGGCGGGAGGGCGGTTCCCCCCAGCGGAGCATCCCGCTCTACTACAAGGGCATCAAGATGTCCGATTCAATTCCGTTTACAAACAATCTGGACCTGTTGGACTTTGTCGATCTCAAGAACAAACGCACCGCCGACATTCTCCAGCTCAACCGTCACTACCTCACCGAGGAGGGAAAGACGTTTTTCTCGCAGACGGTGGGCGCGGCTGTGATGAAAACGGTCCGGCGGGTGTTCCTCCATATGGCGAGCGACCCCTATGAGGCCTCGGCGGAGACCGGGGCGGAAAAGCCCGCTCCGATTGATCAGATCCATCGGACGATGAAGGATTCTATCAACGCACTCTGCGATCTGAACACACCTTTGTCCCAGGAGGAAAGTCTCCAGATCGGCAGGCGGATGACCTCTATGATCCTGCTGCTGTTCCTGGCAAAAATGCTGCTTCATACGGACTTGGTGGTGAATTTTCAGACCTGCGGGGCCGGAACAATCCGGCCCATGCGGGAATGTCCCTGGGACAGGGCTCTGAGGGATATGGATTCTGATTTGGCCGAGTCCCTGTGGGAAAAAGACGATAGGCCAATTATCCGTTTACAGAGAATGCAGGCTTTCCAGAAAGCATGTCCGTTTTTTTGGGTCCTGATTGACATTTGGGGAGACAACGGTCTGAACGACAGCGGCAATATGACCACTTTGGCCGAGCTCTTCTCCTCCAACCACCGGTATGCTGTTTTTTCGCTTCGTGAGGGCCCGTCCAGTCAGGACGACACAAAATACCGGATTCTTCAATTCCGCACCGAGCCTGATAAATTTGAGGAGGAGGTGCAGAAGGCCGCCAACTCCGCCAAGCCGGTGTCCACATCGTCGTACCGCGCAAACAACTGGGATGAAGCTATTCTGCGTTATCAGGAAAATCTGGCCCGCTGGCTTGTTCAAAATATTCCCACCGCCCAATTCTACACACAGCACTACACTCCCGACAGCGGCCGGTCCTCCTACCAGAGCTACCTGTATGAACTCCATGTCCTTGAGGTTGCCTCCGTCCGCTGGATTGAGACCAATGCCCTGACCCAGTACCGCCTGCTGGAGTGCATGCGGGATCAAAGCGCCAATCAGAACAGCGCCCGCTTTGCCACGGCCGTCTGGAGCGAGACACTGCACTGCCTGGCCATATCCCAGGAGGCGGTGAGCTCCATGTGCACCGTCTACCCGGAGCCCATCCCGGCCTACTCTATTCCAAAAGTGCTGATTCCCCTTGACGCCGGACGTCTAAAAGATCTTATGGAGGAACGGCCGGAAAATATTTTGGACAAGCTGGGGGAGGACATGTCCTTCTATGACGGAAAGGACTCCGGCGCGGAGTCAGATGCCTCGGCCTCCCACGATGGAAAGGACTCCGGCACGAAGTCAGATGCTTCGCCCCAGCGCTTCAGCGCCGAAAGCTTCCTGGATAAATTTCAGGAATATGAACGGGTCCGCAAGCAATTCATCACAAATCTTCCCATGCCGCACCGTTTGGCCTTGGATGATTGGCAACACAACATGCGGAGCATCCCGTGCAAAGAGACGCCCCGAGAGCTGCTGAAACACTTCTTAAGATCGAAATTGGATTTAAATCCGAAGTGTTTTTCCGATCTGTCCCGGATGGATATCCAGACATTCCAGAGATGTCTGGCTCAAATATACTTCACCGTCAGCGCGTCCGAGGAGACGCTCGCCAAGGCTGCTAAGGAGGCGTCTTTCGAGTTGCAGCGCCTGTTGGAGCAGACGACCATTTTCTCCCAGAGCAAAAATGTGGAGACGCTCGTCCAGGCGTTTTACTATGACAGGGGCCGGCTGGAACAGGTGATCTGCGAACTCTTTATTGATGATTGCCAGCAGAAGATCAAGCCGTGGAGGAAGCTCCCTGAGACCCTCCGGCTGGCCGACTATGTGGCAGAGCACAGTACCAACCGCATCTCGAGGGAAACTGCTTTGGCATTGAACGAGGCTTTTTACCGAAACATTGTGGAAATTGTGGCTGCGCACCGTTCTGCGGATTTTTTGGCGCGCGCTTGTAAAACATAATGAACAGACCGAACGAATATGATAGGTATCGGAATCACCTTTCGGGCTCAGAGCACATAGGCTGATTCAAATACCCAACAGCCGGCACCGCGGCGGTGCAAGCAGGAGGAATACAGTTTATGAGTGATCACCAGCATAGCGGAGGAACCCCCGCCAGCTTTTCCAATCCTTTTTCCGCATTTGAAGAGGTCTCCGCCCTTTATCTCATCCTCTGTGCAGGAGCACGGGAGCTCCGCACCCGTTGCCAGGAGCATGAGGAGGAATACAACGGCGCACTGCCCGTGCCAGTTCGTAAGATCGCGGAGTTGGAGAATCTCAAGATCCGGGAGCGTAACCTCAGCATTCTGGATGTAACGGCCAATTCCGCAGCGTCCATTGGCATGCTGATGGGCAAGCTGGACTATGACCTGCCCGACGGGCCCACCATCCACCTGGAGGAGGGCATCTCTTCTTCCCGCAAAAATTACGTCATCGCCCACGAGCTGGGACACCACTGGATGAAAAAAATACTTGGGGAGCCCCTGGGGCCGGAGCACTGCTCCGATACGCGCCTCTCTGTGCGTTATATCGAGATGCTCTCGGACGCGTTCTCCGCCTTTTTGCTCCTGCCCATCAAGGCGCTTTTTCAGGAGGAGAAACAGTATATTGAGTCCCATCCCCAGCGGCCCGTCAATCTCGAGGAAATGCTGGCCAAGGTCGCCCAGACCGCGGACGTTCCGTATTACTATGTCCTCACTGGGTATGAGTATATCAAGGCCGTGATTTGCTGCGCACGTGCATCGGCCCCAAAAGAACGCTTTGAGGAACGGCTGGAGAACTATCTGAACGGGCCCTTTTCGTCTCTGCGGAGTCAGGTGGATGAGGTCCGCCGGGAGATCCGGGAGATTGATCCCATCTTCTTCGCCCAGACGGAGGGCGCCGAAGAGGAGGCCAATGGGTAAGGCACCCCGATTCCGCACTGGTTTTCGCAAAAATTCCAAGTCTCCTTTGACGCGTCGCAAAAACCTGATACAGTGACAAAACGGCAAAGGCTGAAAATCAGACAAAATTTAGAGATATAATTACTCAAATAGCAAACAGGGCTTGATGTCTGCAAATCGCAGACATCAAGCCCTGTTAGTAAAACCAACTCCCACAAGCATTCTGGTTCTTTCCGAGGCTTGGAAGAAGCCGCCGGCAGGTGCGGCGTCTAATTTCCCGATGGGGCGGTCAATGGCATTGCATTGTTGGTATGGACGCGGGTCCAGTGTTCATTGAGAAAGCCGCAGCAGGTCAACGGTTCTGCGGACAGAAAAGACCCCAAATTTCTATTCCCACTCGCTCCTGTCAGGTTTGTTCTAAACAGTTTTGCTTATGGGATTTGGCTCTGATTATTTACGTTGTTTCCATTATCCACATGGTCTGGGCTATCTGATTTTTTGTTGCCATAGTGTTGCCGTAATCTATTGGTTTGCCTCTACAGTAGGAAGACCGACTTTTAATATTTCTCCTGTAATTTCATGAATATGTATCAATTCCTCATTCACAGTTACAAAAGAATATTTGGCAGTCTGTCCCAATTCGCCCAATAGATTTATTGTTTCAGCTATAACCATTCCGAATTCATGTATATGAGAGCCATAAGGGGTATCACAATCAATTAAGAGGATACTTCCCATTTCGCTTCCAGTATAATCAAAAGGTAAATCTTGTGCAAACACCTTGTAGAATTTGCATATTGTATTAGTTGTAGCCTTTTCTATGTTGATAATATTTTCTTCATTTAAAACAAACAAATCGACTCCACATATTGCCCTATAGAATAGGCGGCACGACAACTCTAAAGACTTCTTTAATGCAAACATTAATATAGAAAATGCAAACATTATATCGGTAATGTTGTTTAATTTAGAAACCAGTCTCAGCGAAAACTCCTTTAAGTCTTTTGTTTCATTTTCGTCAAGGCTTTGGTTAACTTCTTTCTCTACGGTTCCAACTAATACTCTCATAGATGAAATATCTATTTTTTCAAATAATTTTGTAAAATTTGAAGCAAGCAACATTTTGTATACATCACCACTTTTAAATGCAATAACTGCAGGTAGCAGCTCCTCATCAGAAACAATTGGTTCAATCATTTCTGAAACATTCACCTCTCGATAAAGAAAATATGGGTTCATGGATTCTGCTACAACATGAGCTTTTTCTTCAATGTCAGATAAGCATAATTCAACAAATCTAGTTAGCGTTCTATGACCTCTCTCAATTAATAGTCGTTCTTCACTTGACAAGTGATTCACTGACAAGATTTTCGGAAGATCAATTTCACCTATACTATCATCAAGAAATAAGTATCCGTGAAACTCGGTATTGCTATGCTGTGCTACATACGAAAAATCGCCATGAGCATTTTTCTTTATTGTGCCGGTTTCTTTTGATTCAACACTCACTGACAAATTGTAAATCACTGATTTAACTTTTTGCGCAGTCTCATTTTTCTGTAGCTTTTTACAAAGTCTAAACACTTCTTGCCTAAAGCTAGTCGCCCCATTTTTTTCGCCGTCCAAAACAATAACTCCTTTTTATATTGAAGTAGAAGATGTTATTCTCTGCTTTTCGTGCTGCTCCCGAATCTTTCGTTCGACTATTTCTTGAACCTGGTGTTCTCCCACCAACTTTATTGTATTAGTTTCCACATATTTACTAGAGGTGTATTGTACTTGGTCATCAACGATTTTATTAAGCACAATATTCGGGATCATTCGTCTTGCATAGTATAAAAATTTCTCCAATAGTAGCTTTTCACCAGTTGTGTCTTTAAGCACAAAGGGGCTCCAACGCTCTGGATAATAGCGACATAACGAGGCTAATACAAAAAGAGAAACATACATATTTATCACTGTAGGAACTGTTACAAGACGATTGTTTTTATTGTGTCCTGCTCTCAAATATGGTTGTCCCGAAAAGGAAAGTTCACTAATATTTTTCCCAGTTAGTTTGTGCCGAAGAATAAAATATTTTTTCCCAGTATCATGGTCTTGTGCCTCTGTTAAGCGCAAATAAGATTTATCGAAACCATCAACATTACTTAAAAGGGCAATTAAACGTCCTTTTGTTTCCTCAGAAAAATAAATTTTTTCAAGTTTGCCGTCTGGAGTATTAAAGGCATCAAGCGTAGCAATGCAACTTGCCTTTTCCGCATAGCATTGAATAAAATCAGAACTAATTTCCGCAATAGAGTCCAAAAATTCCTCTAATTTCCAATCACCAAACCCAGTTAAGTCCATATTAAATCCCATAGCCCTTGCCGCCACATGTACTCCCCCATCAACTGGGCTGAGAAACCTGACCTCTGTATCTGCAATAAAACCCATTTCATCGGGAATAATAATATTCATCCCGTGATTTTTTATCTTATTTATGCTTCCACTTTTCAAATTTGCCATTCCATAAAGAAGATTTGTTGAGCCATAGTACAAAAGCAAAGGTGCAATTTGAAGACTAGCATCTTTGGCGGACTCATAATAAGCGTTTGCCTGCAAAAATGAACCTACAATACAATTTACTGTTTTCTCATCAGTGGATATGTTATGTCTGTCCAGATAGCGTCTTATATTCGCTTCGTATGTAAATTGAAGCAGTTCCCGCCAAAGATCATTTTCTGGATTTTCAGAAAAAATAATAGAAATATTTATCATATCCTTTCACAAGTCACAAGATAAAACAATATCAGTTTCTTGGACCCAAGAACTTATCTCCATTTAAGTGAATCATATGATCTGGCATATCAGCGATCCACGCTTCTGTTTCCCACGCTAAAGATTCTGAAAACCGCTTAAACGTTTTAAAATCCAGGAAGGCAGTCACATATATTTTTCCAGCAGCAACATCTGCGGTCATTTCCTCGATTTCCTTAATACGCTTTGGCTCCATAGGCCCAACAGATGTTACAGCTTCAATAAAATATAGCCAGTTCTTTTCTGCTGAGTAAAGTACAACGTCTGGCATCTTATCATGCAGGGTAATCGAGAATCCCAGTTCACGTAGTTTGCCCTCATTTTTTACCAGGTCTTTCTCAGTCGTATCTCCGACATAAAGGCACTCTGGATTAGGTGCAAAACGGGGTGCAAATTCTTCAATAATGGCCTTTTGAAGTTCATTGTGCTTACCCGGAGAAAAAGTGAACTCTGAACCGTTAATCTTCACGGGCATTTTTCTCACCGTTCGTTTAGAAGCATAGAGTGAGATAAGTGTTTCGTGGTTGTTTAGGAAGGTCTCTAAATTCTCGTCCCACGTTCCGCTACCGTAACTCTGGATAATTTTTACCATTTCACCGGTCAGGCGATACCGATAGTTGGGGCTGTTTGTTGCCTTTCCGTTATCCTCAATAAAGGCAGCGTTTCTAAAATGGTGCATAGCTTGTTTGCGAATAGTTTCTCGGCTATTTTCTGCATATGTAATGCCATAGTTATCGCTTGCAAATGCGATCACATCGTGTATACGAATCCAGTTGCTTGTTGCATTGACCCAGCACTGATCCTCTTTAAGTCCAGCCATTGCCAGCAAAACACAGCAACACATCACATTCTGCTGCTTAGCAGGAACCTGTAATGCATCTAAAATGTCTCTCGCCTCATCCAGTTTGCTCATATATAGCTCCTTAGAATATTGTCACATGATTTTACAGACATATCCTTAACTCTAATCAATTCTTTACCCATTGTTTCAATGATACTCATAGGAGGAACCGGCATAGAGTTTATCTCTGTCGAGTTTACTTGAGTGGAACCATTCAGAATCCGATAATAGCAATCATATAAAGTGGAATTGAATAACACATAAAGCCCATAAACGATACATTCCGAAAGTTCCTGCAACCCACATATAAAATTGATTTTGTTCTGTGTGCTTATTCTTGTATAAGCGGGATTCTTCTTGGCTAAATAGATACCACATTGTAACCGCCGATGCTCTTCCTTGGCTGTAAAGCGTTTGACAAACAAATAATTAGTATTTTGTTGGAGTAGCCCAGGTTGATTAGTAACTAAATACTCATGCTCTTTTCCAGACGGGAAAATAACCTTACCATCTTGAATATGCTGTGCAAAGAAAAGAGGAACCGCACCGCTTTCTGCTGTATCTCGCAGTGCCTCACGGTTTCTAAAATCAACGGTCAATCCTGTTTTCATTTTTAGGCCAATACTGGGTAAGGTGTTGCTCCATTGGTTAAGTTGATTTAATGCGTCAATTTCTTGCTTGTTTGTCACCAGGTACACATAGGAATCTTTACCAGACACTACCGTTTCATAAAGAGCATCAAATTCAGTTTTATTACGGAAATCACCACTAGCTTGGGTAGTTGTAATACGAATTCTTTGAGGTTTTATACAAGTCTTCCTAACTTTTATGATAATAGTTTCCTGTAAAACGTTTTCTTGTTCAAACACCTTATCTCGGCTAACAAATAAATGAATATGCTCTAATACGCCTGTCTGTAAAAATTCTTGACGAAATTTTTTAAAGTACGCTCCAGAAGTCCAAGAACGTGGAATGATATACACCAGTTCACCACGCTCTCTTGTGTTAAAGAGGCTCATTCCAGCAAACAGGAAGTAGAGATTAGGCGCACCATAACAGATGTCTGCCATTGATTTGGCCTCTGGAGCATCTTTGGAAACTTTCATATAGGGAGGATTGCCAATCACCATATCAAATTTATCTGGTGCTGGATTCGCCCCAATCATGTGGTTATATTCGAGTGCTTGACTTAAAATATAGTTTTCAGAAATGATTTTATATTTGATAGAGACAACAGATTGCCGGCAAATCCATTCCAGATTACTCTTTAGAAGTTGAATGATTTTTTCATCGGTTTCATAACAAGTGAGATGAATTTTTTGTAATACCGGTACCGATTGAAGTCGCTCAATCAACGCAGCGGAGAGAATCCCAGAGCCAGCACCTGGATCAAGAATTGCAATTTCAGTCTTATCAGCAGGCACATTAAATAGACCCGCCATAAACTGAGCAGTTTCCTTGCTGGTAAAGAACTGTCCATATGATTTCCGCTGCTTTTTAGGTATATGTTCCATATATTGGGCAGTTGAATTAATTACATAATCAAGAATTTTCCCCATGCCTAAACTCCATTACATCACCAACATCACAGTCCAGCACAGTACAGATTTTGCACAGGCTTTCCATTGAGATAAATTCGCTTTTCCCCATCTTTGCCAGAACATTGAAACTGATCCCTGCGGCCTCTTTCAGTTCGGTCCGGTTCATCTTCTTGTCAATCAATAATTTCCATAGCT
>NZ_CAJULS010000032.1 GCF_910587525.1 uncultured Oscillibacter sp.
CCTTGCGGATGACCTCGCCGCCGCAGCGCTCGCACACGCCCTCCACCACTTCCTCATTGGCCAGGACGATTTTGCAGCTGGTGCACCAGTTCACGGGCATGGAGGCCTTGTACGCAAGGCCCTTCTTGAACATCTGGAGGAAGATCCACTGAGTCCACTTGTAGTAATCCGGGTCGGTGGTGTTCACCTCCCGGTCCCAATCGAAGGAGTAGCCCAGCATGTGCAGCTGCTTGCGGAAGTTCTCCACGTTGTCGCGGGTGACCTTGGCGGGATGGATCTTGTGCTGGACGGCGTAGTTCTCCGTGGGCAGGCCGAAGGCATCGTAGCCGATGGGGAAGAGGACATTGAAGCCCTGCATCCGCTTCTTGCGGCAGATGATGTCCATGGCGGTAAAGGGCCGGGCGTGGCCCACGTGAAGGCCTTGGCCGGAGGGGTAGGGGAACTCGATGAGGCCGAAGAATTTCTCCCTTGTCTTGTCGCCGGTGACGGCGGTGAAGGGCTTCTCCTCCAGCCACTTCTGCTGCCATTTCTTCTCAATGGCGGTGAAATTGTACTTCATTGATATGCTCTCCTTTATTGTAAATCACAATGGTTTATTAGAATAAGCCTCTTTGAGGCGGGGACGGGGGTGCATTGCCCAGCCATCCTCATGGCTGAATCCTCCCCGCCCGTCAGGGCAAGAAAAAACCGGCCTTGCAGGGGCCCATCCCCTTCAGGAACAGATAAACGCCCCCAGCCAGACGGCCAGGGGCGTGGAATCACGCGGTACCACCCTGTTCAGCTCCCGCAAGAGAGCCCTTACGGCCTGTAACGGGGCCAAACCGTCCCGCCCTACTGGATTCAGGCGGGAGACTCCGGGAGCAGTCATCCACGGGACTCCCCCACCGGCTCGCAGCGTCCGCCGGCTCTCTGGAGGCGGGAGGTCCCGTCTTTCTTCCCTTCAAGGTCTTTTGGATTCTATACCAGCGCTATTTTACGGGGAGTTTCCCGTTTTGTCAAGAGGCGGTGGGAAATCTCTGGGGAAATTGATTTGAAACGGGGGGACAGCCCCCACCCAAACCACACGCAATTTTTGAAAGTGGATCTCCGCGGAGCCGGCGCTTTTCTCCTTGACAAACTTCGACAGAGCGTTTACTATAAGGGGACAATCATTCATTATATTGGAAATCCTATGGAGAGGATGGCATTCCCATGGAGTTAAACCGCGCTGTCGCGGAAAATATCAAGCGCATCCGAAAGAGCAAAAAACTGAGCCTGGAGCGGACGGCGGCGCTGTCCGGGGTATCCCGCAGCATGCTCAGCCAGATTGAGCGGGGGGAAGCCAACCCCTCCGTAGCCATTCTGGGCAAGCTGGCGGAGGCGCTGAAGGTCCCGGCGGAGATCCTGCTGGAAAACGACGATTTCGCCTCCCTGCTGCTGAGCCGGGAGCCGGACAATATTCCCAAGCGGCTGGACGGTGGCAAGGTGCTGCTGCGGCCCTCCATGCCCTATGACGGCGTCACCCGGCAGGAGAGCTTTTTTCTGGACCTGTACATCAGCGCTCACTACCGGCCGGAGCTGTCAGTGCCCGGCTGTGTGTGCCACGCCACGGTGATGTCCGGCACAGTGAGCCTGACGGCGGAGGATCAGGAGTTCCAGCTCATGGAGCGGGACGCCCTGCGTTTCGCCGCCGACCGGCCCTACGAATTTGTAAACATGACCAACAGCACCGCCCGGCTGCTGCTGGCCTACCAATATCTGAAATAGGAGGCGCGTCATGACGGACCGGAACAGGGGAAAAGACCACTTTGCCGGAGGGCTGGGGCTTCTGGCTGTGGCCGTGTACCTGTGTGTAAAGGGGCTGAAAACCGTGGAGGAGCAGCTGCGAAAAAGGACAGAGAAGTAAAAACCTCTGTGAAAGAGAGCGGGTCCGGCAAAGCCGGACCCGCTCTCTTTCAATCATTTCAGGTATTTTCCCACCCGGCGGGACACCAGCACCGCCAAGGCCAGCTTCAAAAGATCCGGCACCACAAAGGGAACCACGCAGGCGGCCAGAGCCGCCGCCAGGCTGATGGGACCTTTTGTGGCGGTATACAGCGCCAGGAACCAGGCGGTGCCGAAGGCGTAGCAGACCAGGAGTCCCAACAGGCATCCGCAGACCACCACAGGCAGCTTGTTCCCCAGCTTCGCGGTCACCAGCCAGTATACCAGGGCAGAGCCGATGAATCCAATAATGTAGCCGCCGGTGGTGCCCAGCAGCACGCCGGCCCCCCCTTGGAAACCGGTGAACACTGGCAGGCCCACCAGGCCCATCAGCAGATACACCGCCACGGCCCACAGTCCCCGCCGGCCCCCCAAGGTGGTCAGGGCGGCGAACATGGCAAAGGTCTGAAGGGTGAAAGGCACAGAGATCGGTGTTTTGGGGGTAGAAATCCAGGCGCACACGGCCATCAGCACGGCGAACAGGGCGATGTATGCCAGGTCCAGCGTCCGGAACCGGGGCGCGGCAGCGTCTTTGGAAACCATAGGAAATACCTCCTTTTTGTCTTGGGAACAGAATACCGTATTTTACCGCAATTGTCAACCATAATTTTTTAATAGGTTTACAATCGTGAAAGAGCGAAGGGAGGACCAGGTCCTCCCTCCGGTTTTCAAATATCTGTATGGGTACACAGCTCCCGGGCCTTTGCCTGGATGCCCTTCAGGTCCTCAAAAGTCTCCGGCCGCTTCCGGGGATCCCGCAGCAGGGCTGCCGGGTGGTAAACGGCGGTCATCTGCACACCGTCCCGCTCAAACCACTGGCCGTGCTCCTTTGTGATTTTGAAGTCGTCCTTGATGATGGCCTTGGCGGCAATCCGGCCCAGACACACCAGGATCTTAGGCCGCAGCAGGGCCATCTGCCGCCGGAGGTAGCCGATGCAGGCGTCCTCCTCCACGTTCAGCGGGTCCCGGTTCTGGGGCGGACGGCACTTCACCACATTGGCGATGTAGACCTTGGTACGGTCCAGGCCGATCATCTCCAGCATATCGTCCAGCAGCTGGCCGCCCCGGCCTACAAAGGGGAGGCCCTGCTCGTCCTCGTGCTGTCCGGGGCCCTCGCCCACGAACAGGATCTCCGCGTCTATGGCACCGTCGCCAAAGACCACGTTGGTGCGGGTCTCCGCCAGAGCACAGCCCCGGCATTGGAGACACTCCTGTCTCAAAGATTCCCAACTATCCGGCATATGGATGACCTCTTTCTCTCTTGATTATACCATGGAAAATCTGCCAGCGGAAAACCGGGATATTCCGCCAACCCAGGGGAAACAATGGATGCTGGAGGTTGGATTTATGACAGACTTACTCTGGTTTTTTTGGATTTACAGCTTTGGAGGATATCTGGTGGAACGGGCCTTCGCGGCAGCCACCCGGGCGGAGCGCCGGGAGCGGAAGTGCTTTTTGCTGCTGCCGCTGTGCCCGGTGTACGGCCTGGGGATGCTGGCGGTGCTGGCCCTGCCCCCATCCTGGCGGCAGGGACCCTGGCTGATGGTCTCCGGCGCGGCGGCGGCCACGGCGGTGGAGTACGCCGTCCACTGGGCCTATGAGACCTTTCTGGGGGTGGAATTCTGGGACTACTCCCGTATGCCCGGCAGCCTGGGGGGGCGGGTCTGCCTGCCCTTCACCCTGGCCTGGGGCATGCTGACGGCGCTGACCGTCTGGTACGTCCACCCGCTGGTAGCCTCCCTGGCGGCGGCCATTCCCACCTGGGCCACCTTTGGGTTTTTGCTGCTGTTCTCCGTGGATGCGGTGTGTTCCGCCCGGTTTTTATGGGTCACGCACGATGTGGAAGAACTGCGAATCACGGGCTGGAGCATTTAGCCAGCTTCCCGCTGAGCCACTGGTACAGGTCCCGGCAGACGTCCTCCCGGCAGGCCTCGTTCAAAATCTCGTGGCGCAGCTCCGGATAGAGCTGAATGGACACATCCCGAACCCCGGCCTTCTGAAAGCTGCGGTAAGCCCGCCGGACGCCCTTGCCGCAGTCTCCCACCGGGTCCATGGCGCCGGAGGCAAAGAGGACGGGCGTGTTGGCGTTCATCTTTTTCAGGTTCTCGGGTTTCGCGATGAAGCGCAGGCCCCGCAGCATCTCCCGGAAGAGACCCACAGAGGCGTTTCCGCCGCAGAGGGGATCGGTAATGTAGCGGTCCACGTTCTCCGGGTCCAGGGACAGCCAGTCAAAGCCGGTGCGGTTGGGGGCGAACCGCCTGTTGTAGGCCCCGAAGGCCAGCTTGTCCACCATGGGGGAGGTCTGATCCTCCCCCACCCGCCGGCGCTCCAGGGCGGCCACGGCCCTGCCGCCGGCCACCAGGGCGGGAGACATCTGTCCGGTGCCCATGATGATGGCCCCGTCCACGGTACCGGGGTAGCGGATCAGGTATGTCCGGGCCAGGAAGGAGCCCATGGAGTGCCCCAGCAGGAAGAGGGGGATATCCGGAAACTGTTTTTTCAGCAGATTGTAGCGGGTGTAGATGTCCTCCACCACCCAGTTCCAGCTGCCCTTGGGACCGAAGTACAGCCGCGCCCCGCCGGGAGCCACGGAACCGCCGTGGCCCAGGTGATCGTGGCCCGCCACCACAAAGCCACGGGCGGTGAGGTACTCCGCAAAGGGCTCATACCGGAGGATATACTCCGCCACGCCGTGGGAGATCTGCAAAACCGCCCTGGGCCGGCCCTCCGGCAGCCACTCCACTGCGTGGATGGCGGTCTTTCCGTCGGCGGAAGGAAAGGTAAATTCGCTGCGCACCATCAGATCGGACCTCCTGATACATAATTTATTTTATCAATCATACCACACCCAGGGAAAAAACACCAGCCCTGATTCCTGTTTTCAGCGGGGACAATCCGTGAACAGGATGAAAACGAACTGTAAATAAACTGAAATTCTGTTGCTTTTGACCAAGAGTTGGAGTATACTGATACCATCACAGGAAAAATAAAACGCAGGCTTATCATACTGAAAGGGGTTTCAAAATATGGCAATTACTTTTGACGAGCTGACCAAAAAGGCGAAGGACATGGCCGCCGTGGCGGCGGACAAGGCGAGAGACGCCGCGGAGCTGGCGAAGGTCAACGTGGCCATCGCCGGAGAGCAGCGGGAGATGGACAAGAACTACCGTACCATCGGCGAGTGGTTTGTCAGCGAGTATTCGGGCGAGATTCCCGACGCGGTCCGGGATCTGGTGGAAGCCGTCAACGCCTCCAAGGCCAAGATCGCAGAGCTGGAGGCCAGCAAGCCCGTGCGGGAGGAGCCCGCGGCGGACATCCCCGGAGGCGAGAAAGCGTGCCCCATCTGCGGCGCTGTCAGCGACAGCAAGTTCTGCCCCCACTGCGGCGCACCCATGGAATAATTCGAGTACATAAAGGGGTCCCGGCCTTACAGGCCGGGACCCTTTTTTATGCCTTTTTATTCCGGATGGCGTCCTGCTCCGTACCGTCCGCAAGATCAGTGTACCGCACAAAGAGGGAGACCTTGTTGTCCCCATTCAGCGCGGCCCACATCCGGTCCGCCAAAGCCTCCGCGTCAGGAGCGTCCAAAATCACCCGCTCCGGCTCCCCCTCGAAGGAGGGCAGGGGATTGCCGTCGCCCATATAGGTGTGGATGAAGCGGCCTTCCCCGGCCAGGGGATGGTCATAGGTGTAGAAGTAACGGCAGCAGCAGGCCGGGTCGCCATCGGCGCTCTTGAGAATGGACAGCTTGAAACTGCCGTCGGGGCTCAGAAGACCGGAGATGCGGGGGGTGTAGTTGGGTGCGTCCGGCTCGAACTCCCGGGTATGCAGGGCCTCGGCAAAGGTCCTGCCGGCCAGGATGCAGTCCCGGACCGTGTCGGTCTGGTCGCCGTTGGTGACCACCAGCCCCCGGCCCGCCCGGCGGACGGGATGGTAGATGATGAGGCTGGAATCGGTCATTCTGGAGGGATCGTGGGCCTGGGTGCGGATGCCGTCCTCCGTGGGGACAAAAATCCGGTTCCGGGAGTTCTCACTGCGGCCCATGATGAAATAGGCCGCCACGGCAAAGCGGTTGTCGGCGCTGCGGCCCAGGACGATGCCCCGGCCGGGGTAGGGATTTCCCTCCAGCAGTTTGGTGAGGTCCAGCAGTTCCATGGGCGTCTCTCCTTATCTCAAAAGTTTTTTCCGCTCCTGCCAGTCGGGGAGGTACTGCGCAAGCAGCGCGTAAAACCGGGGGCCGTGGTTCTTCTCCCGGATGTGGCACAGCTCATGGACCACCACCAGCTCCACGGCCTCCTCCGGACAGTTCATGAGAAAGCAGGAGAAGCACAGGCTGTTCTTCCCGCTGCAGCTGCCGTAGCGCTTTTTCGCCGTGGTGACCTTGAAACCGGTGGGGATCAAGCCCATTTTATCGCTCCAGAATGCCACTTTCGGCGGCAGCTCCGCCCGGGCCCGGGCCTTCATGGCCTCGATCTCCTCTGCGGTGGGGGGCGGCGGCAGGGCGGCAGCCTTTTGGCGCTGGCGCTCCAAATGCTGGATAATCCAGTCCTCATGGCGCTCCACAAAGGCCTGGATGCGTTTTTCCGACATGCGCATGGGGGCCCGCACCACCACCCGGCAGTCCCCTGTAATCTCCAGCGCCAGGGTTTTCCGGCGGGAGCGGATCAATTCATATGGTTCCATGGTGAAAGCATAGCATGGTGACGGGGAAAAGGCAAGTCAAAAGTTTTTTGTCAAGCCCTTTTCAAAAATCTTGCAGGGGTGTGGGCGCAAAGCCCCCATGGATGCCGCGCAAAGCGCGGCTCGCCGCTCTCCAGCAAATGCCGCTTTTACTACTTCCGTACTACGTTTCAGCGCAAAGTCACGCCGGGATGCGCCGAGATATGCGAAGAACTCTCCCAAACGGCAAATGGCGGAAACGCCTGAAAATCAAGGCTTTGCCGCCATTTGCCGAGTTACATAAGGTTAGGGCTGGAAATTATAAAATCTTTACAGGAATTCTTGACACGACCCATAATTCTTGCACGACAATATCCCCTTCGTGCGGCGTAGGAATGAGCGTATTCTTAAGATAGTCCAGAAATTTTTCGCGGGTCGTTCCACCTCTGTAAATCGTATAGGCAGTCTCGCTATTGAGTCCTATGGAGGAAAGAATCGTGGTATTGGCAGGCGTATTCAAGGGAGTCTTGCCTACTGACTGATCCCCGCCAATGGCCCGCCCATAGCGGCGGTTCAAGTCCGTGTTTACGCCGCTTTCCATCAGAAATACCAGTCTATCCGCTTCGCATTGCGTTATCATTTCACTCCAGGCTTTTCTCACTGCCACAACATCGAACACGCTCCCGCTCTGCCGCGTAAAAGGACTTCTTTTTGTAAACATCACCAACCCGATCACGGCTTTTCGCACCGTTTTGTTACTGACAGACAGTCCCTGCTTTTCGGTGATCCCGTCAATTGTGATATCCGGCTGGACTATGATTAGATGGTCAATAGCCTGCAAGTCTTCCTCTGTCAGGGCCGGTTTCCTTCCTCGCTGACTGGTTTGCAGATCTACACTGCCAATTTTCTTCATTTGTCCGCTCAAACGATACACTGTGCCCGTACTCACCTGGAAACACTTTCCCACTGTCTGCGCGTCGTGGGTCTGTTCATATGCCTCTACCAGTAGTTTGCGCGTCTCATTATGTAACATTGCTATCACTTTCTGATAACATTCTACACCCTGCTATTTTATTGGATTGCTATAAATTGTGAGGTGGACGATATCATACAGTATATTAAGAACGGCAATAAAGAGCCGGAATCCCAACATGAAGACTATGCCGCCGGTCTGGACAAACGGCCCTGCCGCTGGTAAAATGATTCCATCAGCACCCGCCCGGCAGAGGGCGGAAGAGGAGGTCCATATGGCTTCAAAAGAGAAAAAGGGCGGCTTTCTGCGCTGGCCCTGGAATGTGGTGATCTATGTACTGTTGGCGGCGGCTCTGCGGCTCTTCGCCGTCCCCGTCATCTTGGCTTTACTGTACATCCAGGAAAAAAACAACCCCCACGGCCAGGCGGAGGGCTACTGCCTCAGCCGCACCCGAAAGCGGCTCACCTGGCTGATCTGGGCGCTGCTGGTGCTGGCGGTGGGCGGTGCGCTGGTGTATATGCTCCCCGTGGGTCTGCGGCAGGACCGAACCTATTGGGACACTATGGACTATGTGACCTTGGCCCTCTGCGGTGTGGGTGGTCCCCTGTTTCTCATCGGCGGGCTGTATCTCGCCTATGCCGCCATCCGGGACGCCTTCTTCCCGGCAAAAAGCGCCCTGGCCCAATCTATCCGCAGCCAGCTGGCCTACCCGGACGAGGCCCCGCCGGTGGAAGAGCTTTTCGCCATGGTGGACAACGACCTGAGGGACCACGCCCAGTGGTTTGGCCCTGTGGGCGTCGGGCAAACGTGGGTCCTGGGAGACAGCGTGAACAAGATCGACCGCATCCGGGGAATCTTCGTGGTCAACGAACTCCACCAGCACCACACCCAGACCGGCGTCCGCACCCGCCGCGATATGGAGCTGGTGCTCATCGACGACCGCTGGCAGCGGACCGTTACCAGCTTCAAAAGCCTCAAAGACCTCCAGGCGGCGGCGGAGTGCCTGCACCTGCGGGTGCCGGAGGCTGCCTGGGGTTCCAACAGCCAGAATATGGACTTCTGGACCATGGACGAGAGCCGCCGGGAGGCCTTCGAACGGGACTTCCGCCAGCGGCAGAGCCGCCGCGCCTCGGAGAAGGCCCAGCAGGAGCTCCTCAGCGACGGACCGCAGGACATGATCTTAAAGCGCCGGGACGGCCAGGTGACCTCCCGGGTCACGGCCGCCCTGGTGACTGAGCAGCTGCAGCGCTGTCTCGCCGGAGAGGAAACCGGCTTTGAGCTGACGCCCACCCGCCCCGTGGCAGGCGGAGGCCGGATCCTCCGCTCTCTGGACTGCCTGATCCAGAAAGAGGCAGCAGATGAGCGGAAAGTCCTGCTCCTGCTGGAGCTGGCGCCCAACGGGGCGGAGCAGAATCTGGCCTTGGCGCTGGCCACAGATGCCCGGCGGGCAGAGGATATCCTGCGGGCCTGGCTCCGCCGGGAGGCCCCGGACCTGAGCGGCTGGGAGCTGCGGCGGGTTTACGGTGTCTCCAACCAGGCAAGACCCCAGGCCCGGCGGCAGGCGGCCCCGGATGAACTGGCACTGCTGTACGCCAGCGGCGCGGCGGAGCGCCACACCACCTTCACCCGGGAGGACGTCCAGATCGCGGCGGAAGGACTTGTGGACGGGACGTACCAGAAGGTCCGCCTGTCCCTGGGGAAAAAATTCCTGTGGATGGAGATCGAGACCGGGGACAAATCCGACGCCCGGTGTACGGTGAGGGCCGCCCGGCCGGACCCGGACAAGCTACGCTTTTTTAAAGCGCGGACCTCTTCCCGCCAGGCGGCGGCCTGGCTGACGGCCTATTATGGCGGCAGTTTCCTCCCCGGCGGCCCGGATTGGAGGGACGATACCAGACAGATGGAGAAGCAGAAATAGAGCAAAAGGCCTGGATGCTCCGAAGTCCAGACCGCAGGGGCCGCCGCCCCATTCTTCGGCGTTTGGCCGGTTTCCAAATATTCCCTTGGCGCTCTTACATATAGAGTCAACGCGGAAAACCACATTGACTATAAATCAAAGGAAAGGATCGTGTTGCAACATGGCATTGAGCAGTGAGGTAAAACAGGCTCTCCAGGACATCTACTACAATGAGCGGACAGGACGGGGCAAAGAGGCCTTCGCCCTGCTGGAGCGGGCCTCCGCCAACGGGGACGGGGACGCCAGCTGTGTGCTGGCCCGTTGCCTGTGCGGGTATCAGTATGTGTGGCGGGGCCACGGCTTCCCGGAGGATGACGACCGGGCCACCCAGCTCCTCCACAAGTCCGTGGAGCAGGGCAGTGCCCTGGGCGTGCTGGTGGCCCTGCGCAGCGGGGAGCTGACCCCGTCAGTGCAGAAGAAGATGCCCTTTGAGAGCCTCCAGCAGGCCTTTGACCAGGCGGAGGAGCTGGCGAAGGATGGAGACGCCTTCTCCCAGTATGTGGTTGGCAACTCCTACTTCTGGTGGGACTTCCTGCGCATCCAGAACAAGGGCAGGGACTCCTTCCCCAGTCAGGCGGAGTTCAAGGCCTACTTAATGGAGAACATCTCCAAGTGCGAGGACTGGTTCTGGAAGGCCTTCCGGGGCGGCGTCTACTTTGCCGCCAACAACCTCAATCAATATTACACCAAGGGCGACGAGGACATCATCGCCCCCCAGCCGGAGAAGGCGAAGGACCTGTGGAAGATTGGCGCGGAGTACGGTCACCCCATCCATCAATCCATCTACGCCGATGAGCTGAAAAAGGCGGAGCAGTACGAGGAGGCCCTCCACTGGCACACCCAGGCCGCCGAGGGCGGCAACCCCGGTGACTGGTATGAGGTAGGCGAACTCTATTTTGCCGGCAAGGGCGTTGAGAAGGACGCCGCCCGCGCCGTCTCTTTCTACGAAAAAGAGCTGGCCCGGGACCCCGGCCATACCGGGGCCAACAACATGCTGGGCAAGGCCTACTTCCTGGGCGAGGGCGTCCAGCAGGACTACGCCAAGGCCTTCCATCACCTCTCCTTCGCCTACTATGAGAGACAGAACAAGTGGGGCGTGTTTTACCTGGCCAAGTGCTGCTTTTACGGCCTGGGCACTCCCCAGGACTACGGCAGAGCCCTCCAGTTCCTAAAGGAGGTGGACTGGGCCAACCGGGAGGCCGACTATATGCGGGGCTGCATCTACGCCCGGGGCCTGGGTGTGCCGGAGGACATCAAAAAAGGCGTGGAGTACCTCCAGAAGGCCGGAAATTTCGACAAAGCCAAGGAGGAACTGCTCCACTACAAGAAGACCCTCTTCGGCAAGTGGATCCGGCGGTGATCCCACTCCCGAAACCGCATAAAACAGCGCCCGGAGCCAATGGCTGCGGGCGCTTTCTGCTGACTATGGTGAAAAAACGTTCACTCTGCCGCCGGCGGGACGTCCTGCTCCAGGATCGGCTCCTCCTTCCGGTCCTCTTCCACCTGCTCCGTGCGCCAGCGGGAGACGTCGATGGGATCGCTCTCCTCAAACAGGTCGTAGTAGTCCTGGTCCCGCAGCTTGGGGTTGCGGTGGCGGACAATGGCGGTGACGGTGGGATAGAGGACGATGGCGATCAGTCCGCCGGAAAAACCGTTGTTGTAGAGGTTCAGCCCTGCCACGGGACCACCGGTCTGGAGCACCAGGGCCGAGTGGATGAAGCCTGCCAGAATGCCGAAAGGCCAGCCGAAGTGGCCGGAGATGGGGGCCAGAGTGGTGCCGAAGAGGCCCGCCAGCTGCAGAGCGGGATAGTCCGGCGTATAGTGCATGCCGTAGGCGCCCAGGGCAATGCCCACCATGACAGGGGTGATGTTCAGCGCATGCTTTCCGAAGGCGGAAAAGCCCATGATGGTGAAGATGCCCCCCAGGGTGGGCCCGTTGAGCTGGCCCCCTACGATGAAGATATAGGCCATGCCGATCAGGCCGTTGACGCCGGTGTTCACCAGCACCGGCCCCGCGCCGAACATGCGCAGGTAGTCGCTGGGGGCCCGGCCGGTAGTGGACAGCAGCCGCCGGTACCCGGCCCAGACGGCCCAGAAGGGCATCCCCGTACCGAAAAAACCCGTCAGGATGAAGACGGCGCAGATGATTCCCAGGATGATGGCGAAGGTGCCGTTATACTCTGTGGCCCAGTACATGGCGGAGTCCGGATGGTCACCGAAGGCGGTGAGGATGGGCACGATCATCATAGCGAAAAGGCCGCAGGCAAACCCCATGTTGTAGAGGTTCATGCCGTTTTGGACCTTGTAGGTGTAGGCCGAGAGGGAGGGCAGGATGAAACCGATGACCACGCCGGTAAAAATCCCCAAGGGCAGGCTGGCGTGGATACTGCCAAGACCCATGTAGCTCACCAGCGGCGCCAGAGACGTGGCCAGCAGGGCCACCGACGCATGCTTGGAAAAGGGCTCCCGCTGGTATTTGGCGTACAGCCAGGTACCCAGTATAATGGGCCAGATATTCAATATATTCTTCCCAAACAGGGAAAAACCCGCCATCAGCCCCATCTCCACCATGGTAAAGCCGTTGAAGGGGTCTTTGGACAGCTTGATGAGGCAGATGGACAGGATCATCACAAGGCCCGAGTTCACCAGCGCCGCACCCACGCCGCCGATGGACACGTAATCCGTAATCAGCAGGTCCTGCATGGTGACGATATGGTAGAGGCCGATGGGGATCTCCATAGGATCGTCCAGCAGGATGCCCAGCAGGATCATGATGCCGGCCACAGCTATGGTGCCGGGAAAAATTTTCTCGTAGCGATTGTGCACACTGTTTCCCCTCTTTCGCGCTTCTCTCATTGTCCATTATAGATGAAAGAATACCCACTGGCAAGAAAAATCTTGTCGGGTTTTTAGGCCCTGTTTGATCAATGGCGAAATGCTCAACAGCGAGAGATTTTTTTCACCGGTCAAGGCGGTTGGACACAGCCATCTCTGTGTATGGCGAGAAAATCAACGCAAAGCGGCGGGAAAAGGTCCGTCGTTTGGGTGTTTTGGTATTTTTCAACGAGGCCTAATGCATCCGCGCCCGCAGCGCCTCCAGATTCCCCTCCATCAGGGAGAGGTAGGTGGCTCCCGCCTCCAGGTCCGCTTTCGACACATTGTGACAGGTGTGGAACATGGCGCTGTCCACCCCGGCGGCCTCAGCGATACCGTCCGCCACCAGGTGGTTGGAGAACTCGATATACCACACGGTTCCCAGACCCTCGTCCCGCACCTTCTCCGTCAGAAAAGCCACAGTGGCCGCGGAGGGCTCCGTCTGGGCCCCGCAGCCGGGGAAGGCGGCGTAGTAGTCCAGATCGTAGGCCTCGGCGAAGTACCGCAGGGGAAAGCGGTCCCCAAAGACGATGGTCCGCCGGTCCAGGCCGTCAAAAAAGGCGGAAAATTCCCTGTCCAATTCCCCGATCTGGGCGGCGCAGGCCTTCGCATTAGCCCGGTAATCCTCTCCGTGCGCCCCGTCCAGCTCCGCCAGAGCCTCTCCCACCGCCCGGGTGACAGCGGCGGCATTCCGTGGGGCGGTCCAGACGTGCTCATCCATGCCCACTACTTCTCCGAGACCGTGGCCCTCATGGCCCCCGTGGTCATGCTCTTCTTGTCCGTGGCTGTGGCCGGGGGAGGCCTGCATCCCCTCCCGGGTCTCCTCCTCCAGCAGCTCCACGCAGTCCACCATCCGCAGGCAGCGGCCCTGAAAGTCGACGTTGTCCAGAATGGTATCCACCCAGTGGTCCGACTCGCCGCCCAGATACACAAACAAATCACACTCCCGCACCGCCAGGATATCCGCCGGAGTGGGCTCATAGGAGTGGCTCTCAGCCCCCGGAGGCAGCAGCAGCGTCACCTCCGCCAGGTCTCCGGCGGCGGAGCGGGCAAAGTCATAGGCCGGGAAGATGGTGGCCACCACCTGGAGCTTCTCCGCTTTTCCGGCCTCCTGCCCCGCCGGAGCGCAGGCCGTCAGAAGATAAGCGCACAGCAGCGCCAGCGCGATGATTCGTTTCAATGTCGGTCCCTCTTTCAAATATGAGAATCATTTTCAAATGCGAGTATACCACACCCGCCGCAAAAAACAACCACCGTTTTTTGTAAAGGTTCCTTGACATAGCCCTATTTCTGTGGTATAAATACCGTAAAGGGTCCTTTACATTTTTGCAGGAGGTGTTTACATGGAAAATAAAGTGGAGCAGCTGCGCAAGGCCCGGGGACTGAACCAGGAGGACTTCGCCCGGGCCATCCGGGTGTCCCGGCAGACGGTGAGCTCCATTGAAAACGGCAAGTACAACCCCTCGCTGGAGCTGGCTTTCACCATCTCGGACTTTTTCGGCCTGCCCATTGAGGAAATTTTCATCCATGAGAGGAGCGGTTCTGATGAAAAAGAGTAACCTTTGGTGCGGTGCGGCCTACGCCCTTTTGGGGCTTGTCTTCCTGCTGGCGGGGCTGCTGTGGGAAACCCGCCTCAGCAGCCTTTGCGTGGGCTTCGGCGCGGGGATGCTGAGCTCCGGCGTCGTGCAGCTGGCCCGGTACCGGAAGTGGACCCGCCCCCAAAACGCAGCGGTCTACCGCCAGCGGCTGGAGGAGGAGCAGATCGACCTGCGGGACGAGCGGAAGGAGATGCTGCGGGACAAGTCCGGGCGGTACGCGTGGCTCCTGGGCATGGCGCTGTGCGCGGCGGCCGTCGTGGTCTTCGGCGTGCTGGGCGCCCTGGAAATCGTGGAGAATTCCCGCCTGATCGTGCTGTGTCTGGCGGCGTATCTCATCGTCCAATACGGGGCGGGGGTGCTTTTCTACCGCCGCCTGTCCAAAAAATACTGACCGGAGAGTACGTGAAAGAGGCGCGGGGGAGTATTCCCCGCGCCTCTCTTTCATTACCAACACAGTGAATGGGCTCCACCCAAACCGCTTTGCCCCAGGCCCCGCCGCCCTTGGAAAAGGGCGGCCCCAAGCCTGAGCTTTTCAGCCATTTCCGGCGGTTACGCCTCCTCCTCCCGGCTCTGCACGGCGGTACCGCCGCCCAGGCCGAAGTCATCCTCTGTGGTGGCGGTGTCCCGGCGGAGCATGTGCTCCATCACCCGGATGTCGCTGTCCACGTCCAGGGCGTCGGCCTTGTACAGCTCGTCCAGCTGGTGCTCAAAGCCCTTGACAATGGCGTCCATGGTGCTCTCAATACGCTCCTTGGCCTGGCGCAGGTTCTCCCCCTCCACCCCGGCGGCCTCAAACTCGGCGTAGGAGTCCAGCAGTTTTTGTGTAGTGGGCAGGTAATAGTTTAAGAAGGTGTCGATCTTGTCCCGCTTCTTGGGGTCCTCCTCCACCGCCCGGAAAATCTTGGCGGTGATCTCCTCCAGCCGGTCGATCTTGGCGGAGAGGACGGGGTCGGCGATGCGGTCATTGGCCCGGCGAATGTTCCGCAGGATGCCGGAGTACCCCTCCTCCGCCTCCTTGGGCGTGGGCGGAGTCTGGGCGGCCCGGGTCTCCCGCTGTCTCTGGCTCCATTCCGCTCCGGCCTGGCCGCTGCGGAAGAGGTAACCCAGCTCCACATTGAGGTAGGCCTTCCCGCCGAAGTACCCCCGGTCGATCATCTTTTGGAGGTCCTTCTCCACCCGGCTCCGGGAATAGCCCAGGGTCCGGGAGAGCTCCTCCACGGGCACCGCCTCCCGGTCCCCCATGACGGAGAGGTACTTGGCGTAGCGGTTTAAGCTCTTGTCCATGGAAAAGCCGCTGAACAGCATGGCCCCGCCGCCCGCCAGAAAAGCCAGACCCTGGAGCATCTCCGGCAGCCACCAGCGCACCGTGTCGAACATATAGAGCATATCCTCGATGGCAGCGCCCGTCACCATGACGCCGAACAGGGCCAGCGCCGCGCCGGCGATTTTCAGCAGCCACGCGTTGGATTTCTTCATTCCAGGGGACTTGGCGGCCTTCTTCATGGCGGTTCGGGCCTTCCCCGCCGGGGCCGTTCGCTTGGACATAGGAGCCGCCCGATTGGACACCGGGTCCCCCTGCCAGGCGGCGCCCTCCCGGACCGCCTGCTTGACCATGGGCTGACCCCGCTGGGTCTGAACGGGCTTGCGCAGGGGCGGCGGGGCCGTCCGCTCCTTTTTCTCATCCTCCCCAAAGAGCTTGATGAACAGCATAACCAGGGCGATGGGCCACACCTTGATCACAAAGAGGAAGATAATCAGCGCCCAGGGAAACCAGCTGTCGTCATGGTTGTTCCTTCTCTGCTCCGCCATAGCTCAATCCCCCTCTTTTTTCTCTCTCAGCTTTCGCCGGCGGCCCTGCCGGTCCACAATGACGGTGTTGTCCAGCTGGCCTTTCAGATTCCCCACCACGGAGTCGATATAGGCCCGGCGGAGGACGGCCTGCTCCTCTTTTTCCTCCGGCGTCAGCCCCTCTGGGGTCTTGGCCTTCCTGGCCAGGGCGTTGATGCGGTCGATCTGCTGCTGGTTCATGCCTGTCCTCCCTGTTCCCGCTCAAAAATCAACTCCAGCTCCATCACAGCGCCGTTCACCTGCTTGGTAGGAATCCAGCTTACATAACGCCAGCCTTCCGCCGCGCGGCGCACAATAATCTCCTGATGGCCCAGTGTCTTGCCCACAACAAAGCCCCGGTCAGCGGAGACTTTCTCAAACGCATACTCCAACATAACCTGTCCTCCTCAGACGTAAACCCGCAGTACAATGAACGTGCGGCCCTTTTTCGTCACGCCGCCCACCTCTTTGAGTTCAAACTTCCCAAAGCCCCGGGCGGAGACGGTGTCCCCCGCCGAGAGGAGCTTGTCCGGCTTCGTGCACTCCCGCCAGTTCACCTGGACTTTCCCGCTCTCAATGAGGGCGGCGGCCCTGCCCCGGGCCATGCGGAAGCCGGAGGAGGCCACGGCGTCCAGCCGCAGCGAGGAGACGGTGTCCCGCGCCTCCTTGCAGCTCGCTGCCGGGATGTGGAGGTTGTCCGGCTCTATGGCGGAGACGGTAAGCCTTGCCCGCCCGGCGCTGTCCCAGCTCCGGAGCAGAAAGTCCGCCACGGTGTCCAGCACAATCAAATCCGCGCTGTCCGGCCCCACCAGGATATCTCCGACCTTTTCCCGGACGATGCCCATCCCCATAAGACTGCCCAGGAAATCCCGGTGGGTCAGCTTGTATTCGGCCCGAAAGGCGGCCCGGAGACACCGGATGGGGCTCTGGCTCTCCGCGTCCTCCGCCTCCAGCCAGTCCGGCAGGAAGAGGAGCAGCCGGCGTTCCGCCGTCTCGTAGCCCCCCAGGGCGGCATACTCCGTCTCGGGGAAGCCCGCCAGGCGCAGCGCCTCTCCCGCCTGGGCCAGCTGGACGGGAGAGAGAAAATCCGTGGCGGCTGGAATATTGCGGTTTCCGGCCTGCTCCGCCCGGTCCAGAATCTTCGCCAGGACCAGCCGGTCCTCTCCGGCGGCCCCCAGGCGGTCCAGCAGCTGTCCCTTATCCATGGCGCAGCTCTTGGGTGCGGACCAAGGCGGCATAGGCCCCGCCCCTGGCCATCAGTTCCTCATGGCTGCCCAGCTCAGCGATGCGGCCCTCCTCCACCACGGCGATGCGGTCGGCGTTGCGGACAGTAGAGAGGCGGTGGGCGATGATGATGGTGGTGCGGCCCTGGGAGAGCTTTTCAAAGGTCTCCTGCAGCTTGGCCTCCGTCACGCTGTCCAGGGCCGACGTGGCCTCGTCCAGAATCAGCACCGGCGGGTTCTTCAAAAAGATGCGGGCAATGGAAATCCGCTGTTTCTGTCCGCCGGAGAGCAGGGCCCCCCGCTCCCCCACGTAGGTGTTGAAGCCCTCGGGCATGGCCGCGATATCGTCGTAGATCTCCGCCAGCCTCGCCGCCTGGGCCACCTCCTCCTCGGAGGCCCCGGGGCGGCCATAGCGGATATTCTCCAGGATGCTGGCGGCGAAGAGAAACACCTCCTGCTGCACCACGCCCACGTTCTGCCGCAATGACTCCTGGGTCACCTGGCGCACGTCCTGCCCATCGACGCGGATGGCGCCGTCCGTCACATCGTAGAATCGGGGAATCAGCTGGCAGAGCGTAGACTTCCCCCCTCCGGAGGGACCTACCACTGCCACGGTCTCCCCGGGACGGATATGAAGGTCCACATCGTGGAGCACGTCCAGGTTCTCCTGATAGGCAAAGCTCACATGGTCCACGTCGATGCGGCCATCCACCCGGCCTAAGGCGCAGGCGTCCGGGGCGTCCCGCATGGCGGGCTCTGTCCGCATCAGCTCAATGAAGCGGCCCAAACCCGCCGTACCGTTGGCAAAGAGCTCGGCAAAGGTAGAGAGCTTGCGGACAGGGTTGACGAAGGTGGTGATATACAGGCTGAAGGTAATGAGATCCACGGTGTCCATCTGCCCCCGCATGATCAGGAGGCCTCCAGCGGCGATGACCGCCACAGAGAGGATACAGAGGAAAAACTCCATCACCGCGTTAAACCGGCCCATAGCCTTGTGGAACTGCCGCTTGGAGGTCTTGAAGCTGTCATTGGAGGTCTCAAATTTTTTGAGCTCTGTCTCCTCATTGGCAAAGGCCTTGGCGGTGCGGATGCCGGAGAGGCCGGACTCGATGTCGGCGTTGATAACGGCAGTGCGCTGCTTCACCCGGGCCGAGGCCTCCTGCATGGATTTCCGGCAGGTCCAGACCACTAGGAAGAAAATGGGCAGGATCACGGCAATCACCAGGGCCAGCCGCCACTGGATGGTGAACATGATGACCAGGGCCCCCACGATGGTGACGCCGGAGACGAATACGTCCTCCGGCCCGTGGTGGGCAAGCTCAGTGATGTCAAAGAGGTCCGCCGTCAGGCGGCTCATGAGCTGCCCCGTGCGGTTGCGGTCAAAGTAGTCGAAGCTCAGGTCCTGCATGTGGCGAAACAGGTCCCGGCGGATGTCCGCCTCCACCAGGATGCCGAAAGTGTGGCCCCAGTAGCAGATCACGTAGGTCAGCACCGCCCGCAGCGCAAAGGCCGCCAGCACTACCGCCATCACGGCGAAGAAGGTCTGATAGGCGCTTCTCGGCAGCAGCTCGTACATGCACCAGCGGGAGACGTAGGGAAAGGCCAGGTCGATAAGGGAGATCATCAGTGCGCAGCCAAGATCCATGAGAAAGAGCCGTCGGTGGGGCCTGAAATAGGAGAAAAATATCTGTAAGGTGGATTTTTCCTGAAACTCCCGGGTGGTCATGTCAATACTCCTTTTTGATATATCAATTCAGCATATTATGATACCACAAGTTCCGCCCCAGCGCAACGGGCAAAAAAGAAAAGGGACCGGATGCTCCGGTCCCCCAGCTTGTCAATATTATCGATTTTGAACGTCTCTCAGGTCCACACGCTGATCCAGGTGTGATAGGCCGGTTTGCTGGTGGCGGCGTAGCCCACCACCAGCTTACAGGGCACCCCCAGGCTGCGGAGCATCCCGCCGTCAGGCTGGCGTAGTCAAAGCAGATGCCTTTCTTGGCCGCCAGCACGTTGTCTAGCACCGGCAGGTAGCCGCTCTGAACGGTAGCCGCCAGCTGGCGGCATCTTCGTAGTCCACGTACTGATTGGGCGCGGGTAGGGAAGGGGGCAAACTCGTTGCTAAGGGTCACCTGGAGGCTCACCGACACCATCTTAGCGTGCTTTTGGGCGGTGGTGTTCTCAAATACCGTCACCTTGTAACTGCCGTTGCCGTCGGACAGCGGGAAGGTGGTCCACTCCCCCGGCTTCAAATCGTAGTAGGGCTTATCCCGGGTGGAGCCGGAGACCTGCACCTTCAATTTCTTAGACGTGGACGAGGTAAACTGGAGCATCACGTACCCGTCTTCGATATTGGATTAGGCCCTGTTTGAAAAATAAATATTGTATAAATAAAGAGTTAGTGCAAAAATAGGGACATGAAGCGGTATGAATTA
>NZ_CAJULS010000033.1 GCF_910587525.1 uncultured Oscillibacter sp.
CGAACCAGCTCCTTAAGTTGACCCTTGATTACTTCTTCATTTAGCTGTACAATCTGATCTGACATGGTTTGCTCTCTCCTCTCTGAATGGTGTGTCGTTACTTCATTCTACCAGAGGGCTGCAAGCCATTTCTCTTTTCATCTTTTTTATTTGCACATCTTATTTGTACCTTATCCTAATCTCTTTTCAGTGATACCGAGGCAGCGAAAATATCCTATCCAAGGTTCGTGCCAGACCCCGTCCATTATGATTTGGCCTTTTGGCGAGAACGTCTCTTTTTCAGCGAGGGCCATGCCAGCATGACCACCGCCACCGCCAGCAGACATATCGCGATCGGGCGCGTAAACAGGGAAAATGCGTTTCCGTGGAAGGCCATGATGGCCGTGCGGAAGTTCAGTTCCACCGTGGGTCCCAGCACATAGCCCAGTGTCAGCGGCGCAACCGGGATCCCCACCTGCTGAAAGACATATCCCAATATGCCCATGACAAAAAAGACCCAGATATCAAAGATCCGGTTGTTATTTGTCAGCGCGCCAATCAGGCACATCAGCAAGATCACCGGGAACATATAGTTCATGGGAGTGGACAGGATCTTGATGAAATACTTCAAAAACAGGATGTACATCAGGTACATCACCAGACAGGCCACAATATAGGAAAAGTATATCGTACCCACTATTTCCGGGTTGTTGTCGAACAGCGATGCGCCCGGCGCCAAGCCATGGACAATCAGACCGCTCATCAGCATCGCTGTGATGGTATCGCCGGGGATGCCCAGCGTCATCATCGGGATCAGCGCGCCGCCGCACACGGCGTTATTGGCACTCTCGGGTGCCACAATGCCCTCCGGACAGCCGGTGCCAAATTTCTCCGGCTCCCTGGAGGAGTTTTTCGCCTGATTATAGGCCACCAGCGCTGCCGTGCTCTGCCCCACACCAGGCAGGATGCCAATCAGCGTCCCGATGACAGAGGACGTGAGCACCGTCTTTTTCAGCCCTCGAAAAGCTCCTCTTGCCGGAATGACTGTCCTCCGCTCACTGCTGTCCGTCCGCTGCATGGGACGTCCCAGATTTCCCAACTGCGTCAGGATCTCTCCCAAGGCAAACAGGCCCATCAGCACCGTCATCTCGCTGAAGCCGCTGCTCAGCCGCCACCACCCAAATGTGAATCGCTCCAGAGAGGAGAGCTTGTCCATGCCCACCATGGCCAGTATCATCCCGATCACCGCGCTAATCAAGCCCTTGATCAGATCCTCGCTGCACAGCGAAACCACCACAGCCAGGCCCATGATCCCCAGGGCGAAGTACTCCCAGGAGCCGAACAGCAGGCCGAACCGTCCCAGGCCGGTGGCCACAAAGATCATGACCACACCGCTGAACAGACCTCCGATCAGGCTGGCGGTGGCGCCATAGCTCAGGGCCCTGTAGGGCTGCCCCTTCCGCGCCATGGGAGAGCCGTCAAAGCAGGTGACAATCGCCGCCGCGTTGCCGGGGATATTCAGCATGATGGAGGCGATCAGGCCGCCGGAGACGCCGCCAACGTATATGGCAATCAGCGTGGCAATCCCTTGGGCAGGCGCCATGGCAAAGGTAAAGGGAAGCATCAGAGATACTCCCAGCGCCCCGGTCAAACCCGGAATCGCACCAAATACGATACCGCCGAACACGCCCACCAGAAAGTAGACGATGGTAAGCGGATCAGAAAAGACTGCGGCTGCGCCGCTTAGAACTAAACCAAATGCCGACAAGAGCTCTCCTCCTTTAGAAACGGTTTGTCAAAAGCTGTTCCAAGCGGGAGTGGGCAGTTTCCGCCCACTCCCGGCGAGACCCGTCAGTCGTTTTCGTGGAGCCTTGCGTAGATCTCCTGGTATACACCGTAATAGTATTCGCCGTATTCGTGCATTTCCTGGTCCGTCATCCAGAAGGGGCTCTGGCCCAGCTCCAGCAGGCGGGCCTGGGTCTCCGGGTCGGCCACACAGGCCTCAAATTTCTCCGTCAGAGTATCTTTGATTTCCTGGGGGGCATCCGGGTGGATGTCCCAGCAGCGCGTCAGGCCTACCTGTAGGTCACAACCCACCTCCGCCAGGGTGGGAACATCGGGCCAGAATTCCAGGCGCTCTGCTGCGCCTACGGCCAACGCCTTCAGCTCTCCGTTGTCAATACTGCTCTTGGCGCCGGAGGCAAAGGAGCAGAATACGTCGGCATGGCCGCCCATCACTGCCGCGCGGCTCTTGGAGGCATCGTCATAGGGGACGTAGTTGAAGCTCACACCCGCCACGGCCCACAGGTTCTCAGAGTTCATCTGGTTGAAGCCGCCTGCGCCTACACAGGCCCAGTTCAGCTCGCCCGGATGGGCCTTCGCGTACTCGAACAGCTCCTCAATGGTCTGGAAGGGGGAATCGGCCGCCACGGAGATGCACAGAGGATCGTACACAAAGCATCCCAAATAAGTGAACTGCTTGTAGTAGTCCTCCGTCAGCTGGCCAGAGACCAGGCCGGAGGCCATCACCTCAGGGGAGTGCATAAACAGTGTATAGCCGTCCGCACTGCCCTTGTCCTTCATATACTCGATGGTGGCTGCGGAATCGCCGGAGGTGTTCTGGATCACGATGGTCCAGCCGTACATCTCCTGCAGACGGGTCGCAATCGTCCGAGCCGTCAGGTCGTGCTCACCGCCGGCGGAGAAGGGGACGATGACGGTAATTGCCTTTTCCGGGTATCCCGCGTCCCCGCTGCCGGAGGCGGGGGCGCTTCCGCCGGTGCCGTCCGCCGGCTCATTCGAGGGGCCGGCCCCGCAGGCGGCCAGGGACAACGTCAAGATCAGCGCAAGGAACCATGCCAATGTCTTCTTCATCATGTTCATCCTCCTGTAAATATTTTTTGTCTATGTGTGGCTGTATACACAGTCTGCACCAAGTCATCTCCAGAGGCCCCCCGGCAGTCTGACCCCCAGCAGGACGTTGAAGAGATAGTAGACCACTGCCACGGTGATCGCTGTGATCGCTCCGCAGATCACGATCTCCCGCGCCAATGCTCTGCCCCGGAGTTTTGTTCCCTTTGACTCCACGGTAAAGAATGCCAGCAATGCTGCCAGAAACAGCGCGGAACTGATTACAAATCCCAGAGTGCCCAGCAAGGCGATATAAGCCGCGATAATCAGCACTGTGACGCCGACACGCTTGGTCACAATGCGGCTGGCCGTTTCCTCCGGTCTGGACCGCAGGCTCCGAACCACCAGAGCCGCGGACAGAATCCCCAGAATGCCTGTCCAGAGCAGAATATATGTATCTGCCCGGGCCAGGAAGTATTTTGCGGACGCGTCCTGCATCACATAGGCATATACAAAGCTGACCACGCTGAACAGCAGCAGGATGCCGCCCAGGATCAGATCCTGTACCCATTTTTTCAAGTCCGCCTCTCCCCGCTTTCCAGCATCCGCACATGGTCCGCAATTTCCGCCCCTGTGGCCAGCCATATGTTTTTGCGGGCGATCCGCTCCAGCACGGTGCGCAGCATAAACATCCGGCCCGGAGAACCGATGGTCTGGGGCGTTACAGACAAGACATAGCAGTATCCGCCGTCGTAGGACGCCTCCAGCTCCCGGAGCCAGTTGTCCAGCACATCGTCGTAGATCGCCACCCGGTCATTCCCTGCCGGGAAACTGTCTCCCCAGGCTAGATAGGGGAAGTCGATCAGTTCCCACCGGGTGGGGATCTCCACAAGGCTGGTCCGCTCTCCATTCATCTCTGCCAAATAGGGGATGTCGTGGTCGAAGAAGGAACTGTCATAACGGAAGCCGGCCTCGTAAATCAGAGCCAGAGTCTCCTCCGTGCATCCCCCCTCAGGCAGGCGAAAACCTGCCGGGGAAGTACCGGTCACAGATTCCAGGATCTCTGATCCCCGTTTCAGAATCTCTCTTTGCTGCACTGCGGGCATCCCGTCAAAGTCCTCGTGGCGGTAGCCGTGCAGCGCGATCTCGTGACCGGCGGCAATCACCTTCTCCAGGACCTGCGGATACACCTCTGCAAAAACGGCAGGCGTAAAGAAGGTCGCTTTGACCTGATACTCGTCCAGCAGGCGGAGGATCCGGGCAATGCCCCGCCTGGGCCCGTATTCGCCCATAGAGCGGTGCTTTGGCGTATCATATTTCCTGGGATCCATGGAGAGCCAGATAAATTCCGCGTCCAGCATCACGCTCAGCATCGCCGCGGACTGGCGGCCGTTGGGCCATGTGATCTCCCGTTTCATTCTCCACCCTCCTTAATCATTGGCCAGCCACCAGTCGGCGATCTCCTCACCGGTGGCAAACCAGACGTCGCCCTTGTCCAACATATAGTCAAGCAATTCCTCCAGCAGATAGGCCCGGCCGGGGATGCCGATGATTTGCGGGTGCAGCATAAAGGTCATGCACCCTCCCTCGCTGTAATAGCCGTCAAACTCGTGTTTCCAATTGGACAGCACGCCCCGGTAGCTGGAGATCCGGCTCTGTCCTTTCGGCTGCGGCGGATTGAAGCTGTAGACAAAGAAGGGATAGTCATCCAGCTCCCATCGGGCGGGGATCTCAATGAAGTCGGACTCCCGTCCGTTGAATACCGTGCGGTAGGGCCTGTCATCCCCCCGCATGGAGCTGGAGTATTTGAACCCAAACGCCTCGTACCAGATCTGAGGGGCGTCCATCTGGAAATCACTGGATGTGGCGACGTACCCTACAGCTTTTCTGCCGATCAACCGCTGAAAGGTCTCCTGCGCCCGTTCAATAACCTGCATCCACTCCTCCCGGGGCCGGTCCGTATACATATGTTCCTCATGGTCGAAGCCATGGAATCCGATCTCGTGGCCGTGGGCGTCGATCTTTTTTACCATCTCCGGGTACCGCTCCGCAATTTGACCGGGGATGAAGAACGAACCGGAAATGTGTTTCCTGTCCAGCAGATCCAGCAGGCGGTCCACCGAGCGCGTCGGCCCGTATCTTCCATAGGACACCCGCCGCGGCGAGGGATGGGCAGGGTCGCGGTTGTACAGAGACTCTCCATCTATGTGGATGGTCAGCAGCACCGCGCACTTGGCGTGATTTGGCCATCGGACAGACTCCTGGTGATTTTGAGACATGTCAGTTCCTCCTCCCAGAACTTTTGTGCAGTTTATCCGGATTTCCTGACTTTAACTTACCACGGGAATGTGAAACTGTCCAATGCCACTATTCATATAGGACTTATATAAAAATTTGCATATCTGGCTCCTGCCGCAGGAAACACCACTTGCAATCGGAAGTTATACCGTGATATGATACCATCATACACCGTCAGTTCCGGCATGGGAGGGGGCATTTTATGATCTACAGCAAGTACAAGTATATTGCGGCTGTAGCCGAGCTGCGAAGCATCTCAAAGGCCGCGCAGAAGCTCTATATCTCCCAGCCGGCGCTGACGCGGATCGTTATGAATATCGAAGAGGAGCTGGGCACACCGCTGTTTAACCGCGCCGCTCTGCCCATCCAGTTGACCTATGCCGGCGAGCGCTATCTGGAGGAGGCCCGCCGGGTCCTGGCCATCGACAGTTCCCTGCGCAGAGAACTGCAGGAGATCTCCGAGATGAAGCGCGGCCTGCTGAAGATCGGAACCAATTACGCCGCCAGCAACCTCTGGCTTCCCCACATCCTCCCGGTTTTCCGCCGGGAATATCCTGGTATCACAATCTCCCTGATTCAGCAGAACTCCCTGCTCTTTGAGGGAGATCTGCTGAGGGAGAACATTGACCTGGCATTTACCACTTCCTCCGCATCCTCCACAAATTTGACATATGAATATCTCTCCTCTGCCAGGATCCTGCTCTTTATTCCCGCAGACCACCCAATCCTATGGGGGAGGGACCTGAGCGGCAACACTATCGACAACATCCTCACTCTTCCGCCGGAGGTTCTGAACGACCAGGACTTTGTCCTTCTGCATCCCACGGACGGCTTTGGCTTCACGGTGGCAGGACTGATGAAAGCCTCCGGCATCCACCCGGCCAATGTGCTCTATGCTCCCAGCATCGTGGCCTGCTACCGGATGGCAGCCTCCGGCATGGGAATTACCTTTGCAACGCCCTATGCTACCCGCTACACACTACCCGGTCTGGTGCCCGTCATTGCGGAGCTCTCCATGCAGGCCGCCTATGAGCACAATGCCATTGCCTATTCCCGCAAGAAAAAGCTCAGTGCCATCGAACAGCGCTTTATCGCCATTGCCAAGGACAAGGTCTGCAATGCGCCTTTGCTCCAGCCCCTGTGCAGCGCTCAGTGGCTCAAGCTGAAGACACCACCCTATGACTCCTCTGATTTTCGGGATTTTGCCTAAAGTCTGCTTTAAAACTGGCAGAATGCCGGATTGAGGTAGGTTTTTCTGCCGGGCACGGCGATTTGGCTCAAAATCCATTTGGGATTTTGAGCCAAATCGCCGTGCCCGGAAAGCACTCCAAGACGGGGGCCTGATATTTTTCAAATAGGCCGGTCCCCGCACGGGACCGGGGAAAGCGTAACCATATAATCCCATGGGTAGAAAGGTTATGACCCCTATGCAGAATCGGTATTTGACATAGAAGGAAACATTTTGATACTATCTCCCCAGGGAGGGATGTTGAAATGCCGTTTTTCTTGACACTGGCAGCCGCATCCGCTGTGGGTTTTCTGTTTTTGAAGGGAAAGGTTCCCGGCGGCGTGATGGTGGGGGCGCTGGTAGGCACCGTCGTTCTGAACATCGGTACCGGCCTGGCCTGCATGCCTGCTGCGGCAAGAACTGCCGCTCAGATCACTGCCGGGGCCTTTATCGGAGCCTCGATTCGGCGCAGTGACGTGCGGAGGATGCCGAAGCTGGCAAAGCCGGCGGCGATCCTCCTTTGCAGCATGCTGATCTTGAATCTGGTATTGGGGGTGATCATTCATGCCACAAGTGGGTTGGACTGGATGACATCCTTTTTTTGCGCTGTCCCAGGAGGAATGAGCGATACGCCCATCATTGCCGCGGAGATGGGTGCCGACGGGGCCGCTGTCGCCTTCATGCAGTTCTTCCGCCTGTTGGGCGGCGTGGGGGCATTTCCCGCCATTATCCTGATGGCCACGCGCCACGAGGAGCCCGCGGAGCGCTCCATGCCGCTGGAGGAGGACGCCGCACCAAATGCGTCAGCCCCCTCGGTATCCGCGACGGCCGCCGTCGCGGCTGTCTGTGGAATTGCCGGCAAGCTGTCCGGCATTCCGGTGGGCACACTTATCTTCTCCATGACCGGGACGGCGGCGCTGGGACTGTCCACCGGCCGCGCGGCAATCCCTATGTATCTGAAGCGGACCGCACAAGTGCTCTCCGGAGCGTATATTGGCAGCTCCATTGGACTGCAGGAACTGCTGGACCTGCGCTATTTGATCCTGCCTGTCTGCCTGCTGGTAGCGGCCTATCTATTCAACTGCTTTTTTGTCAGCGCCTTGCTGCACCGTTTTTGCGGCATGACGCGCCGTGAGGCCATGCTTGTGGCCACGCCCGCCGGTGCCACGGATATGGCGCTGATCTCCGGCGACCTGGGCATCTCCAGCCTGGATCTGAACGTATTGCAGATCATTCGGATGATTACCGTTGTGTCCATCTTCCCCCAAATCATCCGTCTGACCGTTATGCTGATTTAGCGCCGCGATTTGGCTTGTGATCCGCCTGGTACCTTCGGTTTTAAACCAGACTCTAAGGCGAGGGGAGTGAAGCATATCGAATACGGATATGAACTGTGCGCCGGGCGGCCGCTTGAGGGACGGGCGCTGGCAGAGCTTCAGGCGTTTCTGGCAGAGAGGGGACTCACCTATGCTCCCGGCATCGACCATTCGGCAGTCATTCGGGACGGGGCGGGGCGCATTGCCGCCGCGGCCTCTCTGGACCGGAACATCGTCAAATGTGCCGCCGTACGCCCCGACCTGCAGGGGACCGGTCTGATGGCCAGCCTGATCACCCATCTACGGCAGGAGTCCGTTAGCCGCGGAGGAGACAGCCTGTTCCTCTATACCAAGCCCCAAAACAAAAGACAGTTTGCGGAGCTGGGCTTTTACGAGGTGGCCGAGACAGAGCAGGTCCTGCTGATGGAGGACCGCCGCGGGGGCCTCGCGGCGTGGGCCGAAACCGTCCGGGACCCCCGCGCCTCCGGGCACATTGGCTGTCTTGCGGCAAACTGTGACCCCATGACGCTGGGACACCGGTACCTGATCGAACAATCTGCCGCCCGGTGCGATACGCTGTACCTGCTGGTGGTATCGGAGGACCGCAGTACTGTCCCCGCCGCTCACCGCAGGCGTATCGTGGAACAGTCTGTCAGGGATCTGTCCAATGTGGCCGTGGCCGAGACCGGACGGTATCTCATCTCCGCCGCCAGCTTTCCGGACTACTTTTTGAAGGAAAAGCGGACGGCAGCGGCGGTCTGGTGCAGTCTGGATATCGCGGTATTCTGCCGCCTGGCCGAAATGCTGGGCATCTCCCGCCGCTTTGTCGGAACGGAGCCCCTCTGCCCAGTGACGGCAGCCTACAACCGAGCCATGGCTGCCGCTCTTCCCCGGGCGGGGGTGGATCTGGTGGAGATCCCGCGTATGGAGCGGGATGGCGTACCCATCAGTGCCACCGCCGTGCGGAGGCTGATTGCCAACGGGCGCTGGCGGGAGATCCGGTCCCTGGTGCCGCAGGCCGCCTATGACTATTTTTCAGAGGAGGCCCACCGGCAACTCTTTTTGGAGAGGTATCAAGAGCTTGCAGAAACCAGCAAATCAACACACAGGAGATGGGAGGAAGGTAAATGGAGCTGAAGAAAACAGCTGTGGCCGGAACCATGGAGTCCAGCGACATCATGGTCACCGTGGAGCCGCGGGAGCACGGCGGAATCGTATTGGAGCTCACCAGTTCCGTGATGAAGCAGTATGGCCGCCGGATCGAGCAGGTCATCCGGGAGACGGCGGCAGAACTGGGCGTGGAGCACGCCCTGATCCGCGCGGTGGACAAGGGCGCTCTGGACTGCACGGTTCGGGCCCGCGCCGCCGCCGCCCTCTTCCGGGCGGCGGGGCAGGAGAACCATATTTGGGAGGTGGGCAAGTGAACGACAAGCGCTATGTAAAGGACCGGCTGCGCCGCAGCATGATGTTCGTCCCCGGCAACAACCCTGGAATGATTGCCGACTCCCGGATCTACGGAGCGGACAGCATCATGTTCGACCTGGAGGACAGCGTGTCCCTGGCGGAGAAGGACGCGGCCCGCCTTCTGGTGTATCAGGCACTCAAGACACTGGACTTTGGAAAGAAGGAGATCGTGGTCCGGGTCAACGACCTGGGCAGCGGTCTGGGGGTGCGGGATCTGGAGGCCATCATCCCGGCGGGCGTCCATGTGGTGCGCCTGCCCAAGACGGACGGGCCCCAGGATGTAGCGGACTGTGAGCGGGAGATCGCCCGCATTGAACAGGCCCACGGCATCCCCGTGGGGGCCACGGGGATGATGGCCGCCATTGAGAGCGCAAACGGCGTTTTCAACGCCCGGGAGATCGCCCACGCCTCGGACCGCCTCATTGGCATCGCCCTGGGGGCGGAGGACTATGTCACCGACCTGAAGACCGTCCGCTCGGATGGCACAGAGCTGTTTTTCGCCCGCAGCATGATCCTCCACGCCGCCCGCGCCGCCGGGATCGCCGCGCTGGATACCGTCTATTCCGATGTCAACAACGAAGAGGGCTTTCTGGCGGAGGTAGAGCTGATCCACAAGCTCGGATTCGACGGGAAATCCGTCATCAACCCCCGGCAGATCGAGCCCCTTCACCGGGCTTTCATTCCCAGTGAGCGGGATCTGCGCAAGGCCTACGATGTGATCGCCGCCATCGAGGAGGCCAATGCCCGGGGCAGCGGCGTCATCAGCCTGAACGGGAAGATGATCGACAGGCCCATTGTCCTCCGCGCCCAGCGCCTCATCGCACTGGCGGAGGCGGACCGCATTGCCAGGGAGGAGTAACGAGATGAATGAACTGCTGAACACGATTCCCCATATCGACCGGATCACCCACCGGGGCGCCTTCTCCGGCGCCGCTCCCAAGCGGACGGAGACCTTTCGCGCCCGGTCCGGCAAGGACAACAAGGTCCTGCCCTCTCTGGAAGAGGCGGTCCGCGCCGCAGGGCTGCGGGACGGTATGACCATCTCCTTCCACCATCACTTCCGGGGCGGCGACCATGTGGTCAACCAGGTGCTGGACACTCTGGCGGACATGGGCTTCCGGGATCTGACCCTGGCGGCCAGCTCCCTGGCGGACGTCCACACCCCCCTGATCCGGCACATCCAAAACGGAGTCGTCACCCACATCGAGACCTCAGGGCTCCGGGGGCAGCTGGCGGAGGAGATATCCCGCGGGCTGCTGGAGTGTCCCGTGGTATTCCGCAGCCACGGCGGACGGGCCGCCGCTATCTGCAGCGGCGAAGTGCACATCAATGTGGCCTTTCTGGGCGCGCCCTCCTGCGACCCCTATGGAAATGCAAACGGCTACAGCCGAGATGATGACACATCCATTGCCTGCGGCTCCATGGGATACGCCCGGACCGACGCCAAGTACGCCGACAAGGTCATCATCCTCACCAACAATCTGGTCCGCTATCCCAACGCCCCCTGGGCCATTCCCGAGTATGATGTGGACTATATCGTAGTGACGGACGATATCGGGGACCCCGCCGGGATCATGTCCGGAGCCACCCGGTATACGAAAAATCCCAAGGAGCTGCTCATTGCCCAGACTGCGGCCAATGTGATCGATGCCGCGGGGTACCTCTACGACGGCTTTTCCATGCAGATGGGCTCTGGCGGCGCCTCCCTGGCGGTGGCCCGCTTCCTGCGGCAGATGATGCAGAAAAAGAACATCCGCTGCCGCTTTGCCCTGGGCGGCATTACGGGGCAGATCACCGCCATGCACGAAGAGGGCATGATCGACCGCATTCTGGACGTGCAGAGCTTTGATCTGGACGCGGCGCTTTCCCTGAAGAAGAACCGCTTTCACCACCAGATTGACGCAACATACTACGCCAGCTTCCTCTTCGCCGCGGCGGTGGACCAGCTGGACTTTGTGATCCTCTCGGCCCTGGAGATCGACACGGACTTCAATGTCAACGTCCTCACTGGCTCCGACGGTGTGATCCGGGGGGCCATCGGCGGCCACCCGGACACGGCGGCGGGCGCCAGCTTGTCGGTGGTGGTGGCGCCCCTGACCCGGGGGCGCATCCCCACCGTCATCGACCGGGTCAACACCATCGTCACCCCCGGCGCCGTGGTGGACGTGGTGGTCACGGACCAGGGCATCGCGGTGAATCCCCGGCGGCCGGAGGTGGCGGAGCGGCTGGAGCAGGCAGGGATGCGGGTAAATACCATCCAGCAGCTCAAAGACCGGGCGGAGGCCCTGGCGGGCCGCCCGGATCCCATCCGGTACAAGGACCGGGTGGTGGGGGTCGTGATGTACCGGGACAACACCGTCATCGACGTCATCCGGCAGATCGACGAGAGCTGACGGCGCCCCGCCGCATATGGGTATGCAGAGGATAGACCATGCCGTGAACCTGCGGGAGATGCTGGAGGCCCGGGAGACCCGGGTATCCAAGCAGCAGCGGCTGCTCCGCGGGTATGGGCTGCCCCTTCTCAGCTTTACCATGAATCTGGCGGGGCCGGTGAAGCGGGGCAGGCTTGGCGACCTGCTCTTCTGGACAGTGCTGGACTCCCTGCGGGAGTCTCTGGGGGAGATGTTGGTACACCAGGAGGTCTTGGACGCCTCCACGGGGCTGGAGGCACTGCTGGTGTGCGATCTGCCGGCCAAAGCGCTGAAAGTGCTGGCCGTGGGCCTGGAGGAGTCACGGCCGGCAGGGCGGCTGTGCGACCTGGATGTGCTCACGCCGGAGGGCGGCGCCCTCTCCAGGGAAACTCCCCGCGGATGTCTGATGTGCGGAGGTCCCGCCAAGGTGTGCGCCCGCAGCCGTGCCCACGGTTTGGAGGCCGTCCGGGCCGCCACGGACGCCCTGCTGCGGGACTTCGCCGCAGAGCATTTGGCCGCGTCTGCAGTTGACGCCCTGATCTGGGAGGTGGACCTGACACCCAAGCCCGGCCTGGTGGACCGGGAGGGCCCGGGGGCCCACCGGGATATGGATCTGGAGCTGTTTCACCGCTCTGCCCGGTGTCTCCGCCCCTATTTTCAGCAGGCGGTCACGCTGGGACTGGCCCGGCGTGACTGCATGGCGGATCTCCAGCAGGCCGGACGCCGGGCGGAGGAGGCGATGCTGGCATCTACCGGCGGCGTCAATACCCACAAAGGCGCCATCTACGCCTTTGGACTGATCCTGGCGGCCCTGGGCGGTGTACTGGCGGAGGGGGGCAGTGTGTACCGGCGTGCCGCCGCTCTTGCGGCGGCAGGGCTTCCCCCGGACACACCCGACGCCGCCGCAAGGATCCGTTATGACGCCGGCGGCGCCCGAGGAGAGGCCCTGGCGGGGTTTCCCAACGCCCGCCGGGCCCGGGAGGTACTGGAACACAGCGGCCCCTTTGCCGCACTGCTGACACTGCTGTCTCAGGTGGAGGACGCCAATCTCCTCCGGCGGGGTGGAATAGAGGGGCTGGAGTTCGTACGCAGCCGGGCGGCCTCCATTCTGGCCGGGGCGCCGGAGATGTACATTCACCGCCTGTGGGAGCTGGACGGCCTTTGCACCGCACGGAACTTATCCCCCGGCGGCAGCGCCGATCTGCTGGCGCTGGCAAAGCTGCTGGATTCCACCCGGAGGATCTGGGAGGCAGCGTAAAACTGAAAAATGACCTGTTACAAAATGCGATCCTGGGCCCGGAACCAGAAAATGTCCTATCAAAAAAGCTGGAGGAAACTGTTTGGTATACAGTTTCCTCCAGCTTTTTTCGTGAGTTGATTTTCTGGATCTCTGTTTTGCGACAGGCCCTTTTCGGTCAAGGGGCGTATAGCTTGCGCGGGGAGGCTAGGTCCTCCCCTCTATCATGAGCGCATGGTCCAGCCACCTCTCCCGGAACAGCCGGATCAGGAAGAGGCTTCCCCGGACACACAGCTCGCCGCACATGGCAATCCACACGCCGTGAAGCCCCAGCCGGGGCGCCAGGAAGGCGGCGGCGGGAATACGGACCCCCCACATGCTGATAAGGTTCATCATACTGGGGAGCTCTGTGTCCCCAGCGCCCCGAAGGGCTCCGGCAGTGACGATAGCGGCGGCGAAGAGCGGCTCGGCAAAGGCCTCGATGCGCAGAACTTGACTCCCCAGCTGCCGCACCGCCGGGTCCGGCGTCAGCACGGTAAAGATGGCGGGAGCCAGGAGGAACAGCAGCAGCCCCGCGGTACTCATGACGGCTACACCCAACCCCACGGAGACACGGGCAAAGCGCCGGGCCATATCCCGCCGCCCCGCCCCCAGGCTCTGGCCCACCAGAGTGGTGGCCGCTGTCCCGATTCCGTTGCCCGGCAGATAGCACAGGCTCTCCGCTGTGACACCAAGGGTGTTGGCCGCGATGGCCACCGTGCCCAGAGGGGCCACGATGCGGGTGGAGGCAATCTGGGCACTACTTAGAATGGCCCGCTCCAGGGCCAGGGGAAGTGATATCCGCAGGGCCGTGCGCCAGCAGAGTGGATCGAACCGCCAGCGGCAGTTTCGGTCCAGGCGCAGAAAATCCGACCTTCGGCAGGCCGCCCACATCATGGCGCACGCCACGAACACATCCGCCAGGGCCGTGCCCAGAGCCGCGCCGGTGACGCCCAGCCCCGCGCCGGGAAGGGTAAAAGTCCACGCCGCCGCGGAGACCTGACGGGCAGGGAAGATCAACAGAGAGTTGAAGACCACATCCAATGCGCACATGGCAATGCTGAGGATGCTGGGCGTCTTGATATCCCCGCTGCACTGGAGCATTCCGCCCGCCAGCTGCCGGAACTGAAGGGATGGCATGGCGCAGGCGTAGATGAGGAGATACCGGGAGGCATCTTCCAGAATCTCCGGCTCACCTCCCAGCCACCGGGGCAGCCAGGAGCTGATTCCCACGCCGGTCAGGGCCAGAATCAGCCCCAGTCCCGCCCCCATGAGGATGGACTGGCAGAATACCGCCTGGCCCTTCCGGCGGTCCCCGGCGCCGGAGAGCTGGGCCACCTGGACGGAAAAGCCCATCACCGCCGCGATACAGAGCCCATTCATCAGCCAAATGGTGCTGGACACCAGGCCGATGGAGGCGGAGGCGCCGGCGCCCAGGCTGCCCACCATGGCGGCGTCGATATACTGCATAACAGTAGTGCTCAGCTGCGCCAAAATGGCCGGGATACTCAGCCGAACCACCATCCGCAGCTGCTGCCTGCGGGAGAGTTCCACACACTCCCGCAGATATTGTGCCTGTTCCCTGGCCTCTGCCATGGCCGCTCCTTTCCCGCGCGATGCGTATCCGTAATAAAATGAGCTCCAAGGTGCAAAACAGTAAAAAACGCCGGAGCAAGCAGGACACCGGAGCATGCAAAGATCCTGATCTCAGTGTTCCGTCCGGTGACCGGAGAAATCGATGTCGTGGCACACCTGGACCTTCCTGATGTTATTCCGGGCGTATTCCCCAATCGCCCGAACCGCGATTTCCAAAAAAAGCCTGGCGGTCTCGTTCATCTCCATGCCCTCCCGGGACAGGATCCCGGCAGTGCGGAAAACCATCTCATCCGCGATGGAGCAGAAGATGGGCTCAGTGGAAAACTCCTCTTCATAGGCTACGGTGATGGGGGCAAATGCAAACCCGCCGCTCTGGGGCGCCATCTGATAGGCAACGGAGGTGTTGATGACCTCCATGCTGGTGACAGGCTGGATGTCATACCGGTCAAAGACCTGGCGGGCCAGATAATAAGTGCCCTGGGACGGCGTGGCGGAGTAAAAGGGGATCTCCTCCAGCAGCTGCGGGGGGAGATACTGCACGCTGCCGGGCCTGTTGGGCGGCAGCCGGAGGGAGCGCAGCGCCCTGGCCTGGCGGCTGATGACCAGCATCATCTCTTCCCGGAAGACGGGGGTGAGCTTCAGCCCCTTGGTGAGAATGGGGTCCGTCCCCATCACATAGAAGTCGATGGCCCCCTTGCTGAGCAGCTGCTCCAGGGTATGGGAGTTGCCTTCGATCAGCTGGATATCCACACCTGGGCACACCAGGTTGAACGCGGGCAGGATCCGGGGAATCCATGTAACGCTGCGGGTCGCGGGTATCCCCAGTATCAGCCGGTCCCGCCGGCGGGCCGCGATTTCCTCCATCTCCTGGTCCAGTTTGGCCTTCAGCTCCAGAATCTCCTGCATGGCGGTGATGTAACGCTCTCCCGCGTAGGTCAGCTTGATGGGAGAGCAGGAGCGGTCAAACAGCTTCAGCCCCAGCTCGTCCTCAATACTCTTCACACACCGGGTCAGGGCCGGCTGAGAGACAAAGCATCTCTTCGCCGCCTTGGAAAAGCTCTGGAGTTCTGCTATAGCCATCAGGTAATTCAACTTGTTAAAGTCCATCAACGCCGCTTACCTCCCTGTGTGTTTTTTCTGTCTGCATTATACAGGATTTTTCCCGCTTTGCATAATGCAATTTTGTTATCAGTCCTATGCATAATGTATATTGGACAAAAAAAGTGTTTTTTTGTATGGTAGATATAGCAATAATGACTATGCAGGGCGTCGCCCCCAGGGTTCCACACATGGGCGCGGCAAAATTATAAAGAGATGGAGGAGCGTAAATGAGAGAGCTGGATGCCGCATATATCAACGGGAAGGTCTATACCGTGGACAAGGCCTTTTCCACCGCCGCCGCTTTTGGCATTTCGGACGGCCGCTTTGCCGTGGTAGGAACCAATGAGGAGGTGCTGGCCCGCTGTACGCCGGAGACGCCGGTAATCGACCTGATGGGGCAGGCGGTCCTGCCGGGCATCACTGATTCCCACCTGCACATCGTGGGCACCGGAGCGCTAAAGTTGGAGCTGTACCTGGTAGGCAAGACAAAGCAGGAGATCCTGGATATGGTGGCCGGCGCCTATAAAACCGCCAAGCACGGCGAGTGGATCGTGGGACGAGGATGGATCAACGACGAGTGGAAGGACGATCCCTCCTTCCCCAGCAAGGAGGAGCTGGACGCCGTGGCGCCGGACGTGCCCGTCTACCTCAAGCGGGGCTGCGGCCACGGCGCCTGGGTCAACAGCAAGGCCTTTGAGGCGGTGGGCATTACCGAGGCGACGCCCAACCCCGTGGGCGGCGAGATCATGCGCCGGAGCGACGGCAGTCTGCTGGGTGTGGTTAGCGATCAGGCCCAGGATCCCTTCAACCGGGCCATTCCCCCCTATACCAAAGAGCAGATCCAGAGGATCGCCCTGCTGGCCCAGGAGGGATTCTTCCAAGCGGGCATCACCTCCGTCCACGACGCCGGCAGCTTTGCCCACTGGGTGGACGCCTGGGAGGATCTCTACAAAGAGAAGAAGCTGAAGATGCGGATGTACGTCAGCCTGCGCATCGTGGGCCGTCCCAGCTATCAGGAGCTCATGGAGCAGTCCATGCCCTATTTTGAGCGGGGCATACGCGTTGGCGCCTACGACCACCGTCTGACCTACCGGGCCTATAAGATCTCCGGCGACGGCTCATTGGGCTCCCGCAGCGCCTGGATGCTGGAGGACTACTCTGACGCCCCCGGCTGCCTGGGATTTGGCAAGTGGACAGACCAGGAGCTCTACGACCTGCTCTACCAGGCCCACCGGGCGGGCTTCCAGATCTGGTACCACGGCATCGGGGATGCCGCCTGCCGGCAGGCGCTGGACTGCTTTGAACGCTTGCAGTCCGAGCTGCCCAGGCCCGACTGCCGCCACCGTATTGAGCACTCCCAGTGCCTTGCGCCGGAGGACATCGGCCGCTATCGCCAGTTGGGCGTCATCCCCACGTTCCAGACCGTGTTCCTGCGCACCGACAAGCGGGTGGCCGAGCAGCGCTGGGGGCGGGAGCGCCTGAAGGGCGCTTACGCTTGGCGTACCCTCATCGACCAGGGCAACGTGCTCCCCAACGGCAGCGACTCCCCGGTGGAAAACTTCAATCCCTTTGTTAGTATGTACTGCGCCGTGGCCCGCAAGGATGAAAACGGACAGCCCGAGGGCGGCTGGTATCCCCAGGAGGCCATGACCCGGGAGGAGGCTCTGCGCTCCTACACCTGCTGGCCTGCCTATGCCGCCTTTGAAGAGCACCTCAAGGGTTCCATCCAGCAGGGAATGCTGGCGGACTTCATCGTAATCGACCGGGACTTCATGACTTGTCCCGAAGACGAGATCAAGCGCATTCAGGTTTTGCAGACAGTGGTGGGAGGTGAGACGGTCTACAAGAAATAATACCCTGCGATTTTGCAATTCTTAAGAGAGAAGAACACAAAAGAAAGGGTGAAAACTGTGGAAAAAACCGTTGAGAAAAAAGAGAGCAAGGGATTCTTCTGGAAATTTATTCATGGGATCGAAGTGGTGGGCAACAAGCTGCCCCATCCGTTCTATCTGTTCAGCATCCTGATTGTTGTCTCCTTGGTGCTGTCGGTAATCTTCAGCGGAGCGACTACCTCCTATGAAAAGGCATCCTCCTCCGGCGGTGAGCCCGAGATCGTGGAGGTCACCATCAAAAACCTCATCAACAAGGAGACCATCACCAACGTCACCCAGAATATGTACAGCATCTACTACAATTTCTCCCCCATGATGATGATGGGCCTGCTGCTGCTGTCCATCGGCCTGGCGGAGTCGGTTGGATTGTTCGGGGCGTTTATCAAGCGATTTATAGGCGGCGCCAAACCGGCAATGGTGTTCGCGGTGGTGGCCTTTATTGCCATCAATGCGAACACCGCCTCCAACGCCGGCATCCTGGGTGCCACAGCGGTGTCCGCTTCCGTGTTCGCCGCATTGGGCTATAACCCATGGCTGGGCATCCTCCTGGCTTACGCAGCCGGCAACGCCGGCATGTCCGCCAATGTGTTCGTGGGCAATCTGGACGTGCTGCTCAGCGGCATCAACGTGTCGGTCTGCGAGGCCCTGGGCCTGGACACCTCCACCGTCCATGTGCTCCAGCACTGGTACTTCCTGCTGGTGTGCGCCATTGTGCTCACCTTTGTCTACACCTTTGTCACCATCAAATTCGTCCGTCCCTACCTGGGGGAGGCCAAGGACCTGAGCCTGGTCCGGGCCGCGGACGACAACAGTGAGCTGACCCCCGTTGAGCGCAAGGGCCTGCGCAATGCCGGTATTGCCGCCCTGATCTACTTGGTGGTCCTGGTGCTCATCACCCTGCCCAAGAATTCCTTCTTTCGGGCGGACGACGGTTCCATCGTGCCCAACTCTCCTCTGATCAAAAGTGTTTTGACCCTGCTGTTCCTGTTCTTCCTGGTAACCGGCGCGACCTATGGCCGTACCGTGGGCAAGATCGAGAAGTGGAACCAGCTGCCGGCCCTGCTGGCCACGGGCATCAACTCCATGACTACCTTCATGGTCATCGCCCTGCCCGCCTCTTTGTTCATCCATCTCTTCAACGCCTCCAACATCCCCACCTACCTGGGCTCTGTGGGCGGCTCCTGGCTGAAGTCCACCGGTATCCAGGGATTCGGCCTGTTTCTCCTGGTGGCGCTGTTCTCCACCTTCCTGAACCTGTTCATGACCTCCGGTTCCTCCAAGTGGATGATTCTGGCGCCTATTCTGATTCCCATGCTCTACACGCTGGGATACAGCCCCGCCCTGGCTACCATCATCTACCGTATTGGCGACTCCGCCACCAACGCAGTGGCGCCCATCTCCTCCGATGTGGCCCTGATCGTGGGGCTGCTGGCCAAGTATAACACGGATAAGAGATCGGAAGAGCGTCGTGTAGGGAAAGAGTGTAGATCTCGGTGGTCG
>NZ_CAJULS010000034.1 GCF_910587525.1 uncultured Oscillibacter sp.
TCTTGCCCCCAGCGTCTTATTCAATGGTGTGTTTACCATTGTCAAGCGATGCTAGGGAAAAAATTTATCCTGTTATTAAATACATATATTTCAGCCACTCTTGATAGATCATCTGTTATTGCTTTTCTGATACACATCTTATATCCCCTCCACAAATTCCGATTTATGATTCTTATTATAGTGCAGCCAATCTTTTGGTTCAAGCTGCAACTCGTGAAATTGTCAGTGGCTGGCACCATCAGCACATACGGCAAAAGAGACGTCATTTATACTAAATCAACATTTATTCTATGCTGTTTAAAATCAACACAAGGGAGAATTGGGACAATAATTAAGGAGGAGCCCTATGGGGCTCCTCCTTATCTCTTCTCAGCGCAGCAGCACCGGCTGCAGCTGTTCGCCCCGCAGAGCGGCGTCCACCGTCTCCGGAATTTTTCCGAAATCCGCCACCAGGGAGCAGGGCTTCGCCGCGGCGTTGTCCTGCCCGAAGGGCACAAAATAGTAGTTCTTCCGCACCAGCAGCTCACCGATGTTTCTGGCTCCGGCCGCAAGCCCATCATTGCTGGACACTGCCACCACCACCGGCCGGCCGTTGCGCAGGTGGGACTTGGCCGCCATGGTGACGGTGGTATCGGCGATGCCGTTGGCCAGCTTGGCAATGGTGTTGCCGGTAGCCGGCGCGATCACCAGCACATCCAGCAGCTTTTGGGGCCCGATAGGCTCTACTGAGGGAATATCGCACAGGACATCCTGTCCTGTCAGATCCTCCAGATGCTCCAGCAGGTCCTCGGACGTGCCAAAGCGGGTGTCCGTAAAGGCAGAGGCCTCCGAGACGATGGGAATCACCGTCTCATAGACCGCCGCCAGCTGTTCCAGCGCTCTCAGCACCTGTTCATGTGTACAGAAGGACCCGCTCACCGCAAATCCGACGCGTTCCGTTCTCACACAGGGTCACCCCGTTCTTCCAATAGGATGTAATACACCGCGTCCCGGATTACCGCCGCCGCCGTCCGGGGCAAAAGCCGCCCCGGCAGGGACCTGGCCCACACATTGGGCAGGCCCAGGCTCTCCGCCGCCGCCAGGTCGATGCCCTGGACGGATGCCAGCTCTACCAGCAGGCACCCGGCGGGCAGCTGTTCCAGCAGCGTCCGGCCCAGGACGGGCGAGGGGACGGTGTTGAACACCGCACCGAAGCCGGACAGCTCCCCGTCCAGCTTCCCGGTCTCCAGCGCCCGCCAGCCGTAGGCGCGGACCCAGGCCAGGTCCGCCGGACGGCGGGCCGCGGCGCTCACCCGGGCGCCCAGGCCGTGGAGGCGGTGGCACAGGAGCTTCCCGATGCGTCCAAAGCCCAGCACCAGGCACTCCATGCCCAGAAGCGTCTCGTCCAGCTGCTCCATGGCCACCTGCACGGCGCCCTCCGCTGTGGCGGCAGCGTTGGCCACCGTCAGCTCCTCCCGGAGGAAGTAATCCTCCAGACAGAGGCCGCAGTCCGCGGCCTCCCGGCGCTGCTGGGGCTTCACCTGCCCCGCCAGCACCCGCTGCTGGGGCCGCAGGCGGCGGAACAGGTCCATGGTGGGCACAGGACCCTCCTCGCAGTTCAGCACGCCATCGCCCCGGCACAGCGGCAGAGGCAGGACAATCACGTCCGCCCCCGCAGCCCGTTCCAGGCTTCCCGCGCCCGCAGGCTTCCAGGCGCTCAGTCCGTAAGTATGGACGGCATTTCCGTCCGCCGCCAGCAGCCGGCTCAGCTCCGCCTGCCGCCGGTCGCCTCCGATGAGGCCAAAGGTCTTCTCCATACGGCACTCCCCCTCGCACCATGGTATGGCGGAAGGGGGAGGTTGGTGCTATTCAATTCACGCTCTCCCACTCCACCATGGGGACAGCTTCATCATAGGCCGCCGTGTATTGACAGCACTGCTCCTCCCGGAAGGACACCCGCCAGGCGCCGCCGTCAATGCCCTCCTCCAGATACCAGGGGTCATAAAAAACGCCGTCCGTGTTGAGCTCACTCCCGCCGGTATAGTTCAGGCAGTAGGCGTACACCGCCCCCTCCTGTTGGTTGAACACAACAAAATAGCCGCTCTGAATATAATCGCCCGCGTCATGCTCCACATACAGCACACATTCCCGCCGTCCGTCTCCGTCCAGATCCACCCAGGCCCGCCGCCGGGAGATGAGCGGCTTTTCGGCGTATTCGCTGATGCCGCCGGCTCTCAGATAGTCCGCCAGCGTGGTCCATCCCGCGTCCCCGCCGCAGCCGTCGCCGGAGACGGCGCAGAACGCCGCTCCCTCCTCCAGCGCCGCCAGGATGGCGGCCCGGGCCGCGCCGTCCCGCTCCGGGTCCAATTCCGCCGCGGCAGTCTCCCGGCCATAGTCGTAAATGGGCAGCGTCAGCGGCGTGTGCTCCGGCCACTCCGCCATGGTGCGGCAGCCTCTGATATACTCCGCCCCCGGAACTACATCCTCCATGCGGAAGGCGTCGTCCACACACCGGACGCCCAGGTCGGTCTCATAGAGGTACTCCCCCCGGCAAAGCTCCCCGTCCTCGATCCAGACCCGGAACACAAAAACCGGCCCCTTGGGCGTTTCCCGCACGATGATCCCCGGCTGGTCCGGGCTGGTGTAAAATGCCATATACCGCCCGTCCAGACGGCCAATCTCCGCCGCCGCGCCATCCCGGACCGTGAGAAAGCGAATGTCCGAGCGATAGTGGTTAGAGCGAATCACCAGCTCCGGCACGCCGTCCCGGTCCAAATCATAGAGAAAATACTCCTTGCTGAGATTTCCCGCCTGCGCGGGATAGTCGTTGGGGTCATAGTCCGGACGGCCGATGTTCAGCACCGCCTTTTCCTCCTCACAGAGGTTCTCCAGGAACTCCACATAGGCCGTCCTCCAGTTCTCCTCCAGTTCGATTGTCTGCACCAACGGCCCCTCCGTCCTCTCCTCCGCCGGAGGTCCTCCGCAGCCGCTCAGCAGCAGGCACAGCGCCAGTCCCAAAATCGTCTTCTGCATAAAAATCACTTCCATACTGAGATAATCCCAGTATGGAAGCAGATCTGATTTTTTGCAACAGCAAACCCATGACAGGCCGGTTACAAACCGGCTACGAATTGATGACAAATTCCAACAGGGCCGCCCGCTGGTTGGGCAGCTCGCCGTCCACCACTTTGCTCAGCAGCGTCTCCAGTGCCCGGCCCACGGCGGGTCCCCGGAGCCCCAGCGCCGTGAGGTCGTTCCCGTTGACTGCCAGCTGCTTTAAGGAAAAGCAGGCGTCCTCCGCCAGGAGGCGGTCCAGAATCTCCTCCGCCAGAGCGATCTCCGCCTGCCGTCCGTGGTAGGCGGAGGCCTGGGCCAGGTTGTCCGCCCGCTTCAAATCCAGCAGCAACCGCAGCTCCTCCTCCCCCAGCCGCCGCAGGGCCCGGCCCACGGCCCTGTCCGTCCGGGGGATATCCCGGTCGTGCCACGCGACGAGCCGCACCACCCGCTCCCGGAAGTCGTTGGGGAATTTCAGCCGCCGGAGCATCCCGTCCGCCAGCTCTACGCTGGTGGCAGCGTGGCCGTGGAAGTGGCCCACGCCGTTCCCGTCCAGGGTGAATGTGGGGGGCTTGCCGATGTCGTGGAGCAGGGCGGCGCACCGCAGCTCCGGGATGGGGGGCGTATTGGCCAGGGCTGTGGTGCTGTGGTCCCAAACGGTGTAGCAGTGGTGAATATTCCGCTGGTCAAAGCCCACCATGGGCAAAACCTCCGGCCAGAAGACGCCGACGACCCTGGGATGGTTGTCCAACACCTCCTTGGCACACCGCCCGCACAGGAGCTTTGTCAGCTCCGCCTGAATCCGCTCCGGGGCAATCTCCCGGAGGAGTTCCCGGTTCCGGTCCATAGCGGCGTCCGTCTCCTTCGCCCCGTCCAGTCCCAGCACGGCGGCGAAGCGCATTCCCCGCAGAATCCGCAGGGCGTCCTCCTGAAACCGCCGGTCCGGGTCCCCCACGCACCGCAGAGCTCCATTCTCCAGGTCCCTCCGCCCGCCGAAGGGGTCCCGCAGCTCCCTCCGGAGGTTCAGGGCCATGGCATTGACGGTGAAATCCCGCCGGGCCAAATCCTCCTCCAGAGAGCGGGTGAAGGTGACGCTCTCCGGGCGCCGGTGGTCGCGGTACGCCCCGTCCAGACGGTAGGTGGTGACCTCCACGGGCCCGTCTGCCGTTTTCACTGTGACGGTGCCATGCTTCAGCCCTGTGGGCACGGCCCGTTCTTGAAACACCGCCAGCGTCTCCTCCGGCAGGGCGGAGGTGGTCACGTCCCAGTCCTCCGGCCCCCGGACAGGGGGCCGGGCCCCGTTCAGCATCCGCAGGTCTGTCAGCAGCATGTCCCGCACGCAGCCGCCCACGCACCAGGCCTCATGGCCCGCCGCCTCCAGCGTCTCCAAAAGCGCTCTCACGCCCTCCGGTATGGCCCGCATCCCACTCACCGCCTTTTTCTGTTGCATTTCCCATGATTCTATACTATAATAATTTGCCAATGATCTGATTATATACCGCTTTTTCCCTCCACGCAACGGAAAAAGCGGATCGGAAAGGAAGTCTGCTCCCATGATGAACAACCCCACCCCCATCTCCGATTACCTCACCCCCGGCAGACGGGCCCATCTGGTGGGCATCGGCGGCGTGTCCATGTGCCCCCTGGCGGAGGTTCTCCAGGGCAAGGGCCTCCAGGTCCAGGGCTCTGACATGAACGACAGCGAGACCGTCCGGCACCTGCGCTCCCTGGGCATCCCCGTGGCCATCGGCCACAACGCGGAAAACCTGGGGGACTGCGACCTTGTGATCCGCACCGCCGCCGTCCACGACGGCAACCCCGAGATCGCCGGGGCCATCGCCCGGGGCATCCCCGTCTACGAGCGGGCCCAGGCCTGGGGCGCCATCATGCGCCATTACCCCAACGCCCTCTGTGTCGCCGGCACTCACGGCAAGACCACCACCACCTCCATGTGCACCCACATCTTCATGGCGGCGGAGGCGGACCCCACCGTCATGATCGGCGGCACCCTGCCCATGCTCCACTCCGGCTACCGGGTGGGAAATGGCGACACCATCATTCTGGAGTCCTGCGAGTACTGCAACAGCTTTTTGAGCTTCTTCCCCACCGTGGCGGTGATCCTCAACGTGGAGGCCGACCATCTGGACTTTTTCAAGGACCTCCAGGACATCCAGAACTCTTTCCGCCGCTTCGCGGAGCTGGTGCCCTCCACCGGCAGGGTCATCGTCAACGCGGATAACGGCGGCGCCCGCGGCGCGGCCCAGGGGCTGGACGCCTTCACCTTCGGCCTGGAGCCCGGGGCGGAGTGCACTGCGGTCAGCCTCCGCGAGGACAAGGGGCGCCCCGTCTTTGACATCCACATCCACGGCCGGTTCTACGCCCACGCGGAGCTGAAGGTCTACGGGCGGCATAACGTCTCCAACGCCCTGGCGGCGGCCTCCGCCGCCTATGTGCTGGGTCTCCCCGGGGAGGCTGTGGAAAAGGGCTTGGCCTCCTTCAACGGCGCGGGCCGGCGCTTTGAGCACAAAGGCACCTTCAACGGCGCGGAGATCTACGACGACTACGCCCATCACCCTGACGAGCTCCACGCCCTGCTGACCACCGCCCGCGGGCTGGGTTACCGGCGCCTCGTCGTGGCCTTCCAGCCCCACACTTACTCCCGGACCTCCAAGCTCTTCGACCAGTTTGTGGCGGAACTGAAGCTGCCGGATGTGGCTATCCTGGCGGAAATTTTCGCCGCTCGGGAGCAGAATACCCAGGGCATTTCCTCCGCGGACCTGTGCCGCAACATCCCCGGGGCGGTGTACTGCTCCACCCTGGACAAGGTGACGGAGCAGCTGCGCCAAATCGCCCAGCCCGGCGATCTGATTCTCACTGTAGGCGCCGGAGACATCTACCGGGCCGGAGAAAAACTTCTGAAAAAGGACGTATAACCCATGGAACTCTCACCGCTGTACCACAACACCCGCCCGGATGGGGATCTGCTCCCCCAGGAGGAGGCCGCCTTCTCTCTGCTGGAGGAGCTGGGAATCGAATACGGCCGGGTCTCCAGCGAACCCGCCGACACCATGGAGAAGTGCGCCGCCGTCAGCGAAGTGCTGGGTGTGCCCATCTGCAAAAACCTCTTCCTCTGCAACCGCCAGAAGACACAATTCTACCTGCTGTGCATGGGCCCCGGCAAGCCTTTTCACACCAAGGACCTCTCCCATCAGATCGGCTCCGCCCGCCTCTCCTTCGCCCCGGAGGAGTCCCTCTGGGATCTGCTGCGCTGCACCCCTGGCTCCGCCACCATCCTCGGCCTTGCCAACGACCAGGCGCACCAGGTGCGGCTCCTGATGGAGCGGGAGGTCTATGAGGCGGAGTATCTCAGCTGCCACCCCTGCATCTGCACCAGCAGCCTAAAGCTGAAAACGGCGGACGTGCTGGAGAAATTTCTGCCCCGCACCGGCCACCAGGTCACAGTGGTGGATCTGTGATCCGGTCTTCCTCTCAAAAACAGAACTGGACCGTTCCCCTGTCCGCGCCTTGACAGCCGCTTTCGGCCGCAGGCCCGGGGACCGGTCCAGTTCTTCTCTTTTTCCAAAGGGGGTATGCCGCCTGTCCCCCCTTCGTTGACTTACCAGCTGTGCTGGGCCCAGGACTGGGCAGGAGTCATGGCAAAAAAGCTGTAATCCACCCGGTCATCCGTGTCTCCCCAGGTAGTGTCGATGTGAACCTCTTCGCCGTCCAGCAGCGCCACCGTCCAGATATGGCCATCGTTGGCCAGCGCCGTACAGCTGATGTTCTCCAATTTCAAAAACAGGTTATAGGCGCCGGTATATCCGTCGCACACGGCGGTGCCGTTGGTAAACAGGCTGTAGGGGATGTGGCTGATGGATTTGTCGGCGGCGGTGTAGTCATACGTGCAGTTCTCGCAGATCCAGGTGTAATAGACCCGGGCCTTTTCCCGCTCCGTCATGGAGGCGGTGAGCTGTCCGCTCTCCCACAGCTGTTCCTGAATGGCCAGGGCCGCCGCCATAGTCTCCTCCCGGTACTCCCGGGTCCGCTCCCCCAGGCTGGCGGCGGAGAAGGTCAGCGTTATCCGTCCCGCCTGATTGTAGGTGCAGTAGACAGAGTTATAGCTCTGCTCACAATAGGTCTTTGTCACGGCCAGGGCCCGCTCCATCACCTGCCGGGCCTGGACGGCCGTGATGCCTGAATACTGCAGAGCCAGTACGCTGCTGTTTCCGGAGAGCATATACCGCACGGCCTCGTCCATCTCCTCCAGAGTGCCGGGGGCCGGGATGTAGTCCCCGGGAGGCACCAAATCCGCCAGGGTGCGGTCCCGTCCGCTGTTCCCCGTCTCCTGCAGGACCCACTCCGGCTTCAGCCGCAGGGCGGGGTCTACCATCCGCGTCAGCATGGCCGCCGCCGCGCCCCGGGTAACCGCCGCCTCCGGCAGGAAGGATCCGGTCTCGTCGTTCCCAACAGAGAGGCCCGTCCGGTACAGGAACAAAATGTCCTGATAGTAGGGCGTGTACTCCGTCACATCCGTGATAAATTTCCGGGAGGCGTAGCCCTCGGTCACCACCTGATCGTTGATGAGGGGCAGGTCCGGCAGGACATTGGCCAGCACATGGGCGACCTCCGCCCGGGTTGCCGGCGCCGCCAGACTGCCGTCCAGCTCCGTCCCCAGCACGCCCTCCGCCTGGAGATATCTGAGATATCCCCCGGACACCGGGCCGCCGCCTCCGCCGTAGGCGGCAGGGCCACGCTCCGCGTCCCCGGTGCGGTAGATGCTCCGGATGCGGCCGGCGAAAATCACCACCTCCCCCACGGTCATGTGGTCCCGGAGGCCATAGGTGCCGTCGGCCCGGCCCATGGAAAGGCCATACTCATACAGCGCCGCCACATTGTCATAGAAGGGCGAGGCGGTGGTCAGGTCGGAAAACTGGCCGGAATAGGCCTTGCTTCGGATAAAATTCTCCTGACTGTCCGGCGCGGCGTGGGCGGGAATGGTCAAAAGCAGGGCGGCTGCCAGCAGCAGCGCCGAAATGCGGCGTCTCATCATGGGAATACCTCCTTGCGGGCAGGGCAGAAAGGAATTTTTGGAAAAAGGATCAGCTCGGGATATTCAGGTCCTCCGGAACACGGTCCTCCACATAGGGGTTCAGAAACTGGTTCACCAGAGCCAGCGTCTCCTCCGGGTCCACATAGATATAGGGGGATTTCCACTCCCCGGGCAGGGTGCAGAAATCGATGTTGTCCGGCCCCATGGAGATGAACTGGGCCCCCAGCCAGGCCAAGTTGTTGACGGTCAGGTCCGTCTCCACATACTGGTGGAATATCTTCACAAACTCGTTGACCTTGGTCACATTGGCGGGGGTCAGGGTCTTTTTCGCCACCGCTTTCAGGAAATTCTGCTGGGTGGTCATGCGCCCCACATCCTCACTGCCGTAGCCGGTGCCGTCGTTGTTGTGGCGGAAGCGCACCACCTTCAGCGCGTCCTCCCCGTACAGAAGGCGGGTGCCCCTGGAGAAGTGGATGGACAGGTCCTGATAGGGGTCGTCATAGTCCATATCGATGGGAATATAGAATTCCACGCCGCCGATGGCGTTCACCAAGGCCTCAAAGCCCCTGAGGTCCACCAGCACAGTGTAGTCCACCGGAATACCCAGCTGCTCGGACACCACCTCCGCCAGCAGCTCCATTCCCCCGGTATTGTAAGCGGCGTTGATCTTGTGGTTCCTGCCGTTGAAAACGGCCTTGCTGTCCCGGGGGATACTGACGCCGTAAGCGTACCCTGTGGCAGCGTCCACCGCCAGCAGGATATTGGTGTCGCTGCCGCCGTTGCCGTCGTCCACGCCGGAGACCAAAATGGTGTAAAAATCCGGCTTCCGCTCCCGGTGAGACCGGAGGGCCTCCGCCGCCGCATCCGCCTCGGGGTCCCCCTCCGGGGCAGAGCCGTCCGACGTCTGGGCGGGAGGCAGATCCTCCTGTTTTTGTTCCGGAGCCTGGAAAAGGCTGTGGAACCCGGCGTAGATCACGGCCACAGTCAAAATCACCAGGATAACGATCAAGGGCAGGTTGTTCCGCTCACGGCGGCGGGCTCGGGATCTTGGCATGGGAAGCTCTCCTTAGCAGCGCGGCAGCACCGCGGAATTTTGATTGACATAACATATTTTTTATTATACGGCCTGACCGCCGAAAACACAAGAGGGAAATATGGGCTTCCCTGACGCGGGCCTGTCCCATGCCGAAAGGGCGCAAAGGGAGACCCGGCAGGCACCCCCGGCGCACAAAAAACCGCTGAGCAGGCCGCCGGAAAAGTCCGTTGGACTTCTCCGGCGGCCTGAGGCCGGCCTGCCGGCCGCCTATTCCGTCTCCGCTTCCTCTGCTGCCTCCTGCGCCGCCGCAATCTGCTCCAGCAGCGCTTTGATGTCCGCCAGCAGCTCATTCTGATAGGACAGGGCACAGTGGACAAAGTGAAGCGCCGGGTCCGTCTGCGGAAGGGGCTCCGTTCCATCCACCGGATGTGGCCAGCGGCGAACCGGGGGCTCCGGCGTAGTGGGCACGCCGGAGATCGCCGGAGCCGGAGAGGCCGTCTCCGCCGTCCTGAAACGCCCCCGCCCCTGCATCTGCTTCGCCATATCAATTCCTCCTTATGTACCGCGGTACTTTTTCCGGGTGGCGATGCCGCCCCGAATATGCCGCTGAGCCTTGTTGACATCCAGAACCTCTTTGACCTGTAAATACAGCGCCCGGTTGAATTGGGGCAGCCGCTCGGAGATGTCCTTGTGTACGGTAGACTTGCTGATGCCGAATTTCTGCGCGGCGGCGCGGACAGTGGTCCGGTTCTCTATAATGTATTGGGCCAGGCGCTCTGCCCGCTCCTCCATGTTACCCTTCAAAACACAACACTCCCCGCCTCTAGTTGCTCTATCCTATGCGGCGCGGGACGTGGATATGTTTCTCCAATTCCCCCGGAAAACTGGGCACGGAGAAATTTCAGGAAAAATTTGGCGGGTTTTCACAATGGACAAACTTTCCTGTTTTTGGGAGAATAGATGCTGTCCACTCTTCCCGGTTCCCGGGAGAAAATTTCCCAAAAGTGATATTTGCGACTATACATCCCTGTATCTTGTGTGCTAGAATGGTCAAGCGCCACAAGATAGGCAACACAAAATACAAATCTATATTCAGCTGATGAATGAGATTGAGATGAGGAGAAAGCGTCCATGAATGTGATCAAGCGGAACAGCACCGAGGTAAGTTTTGATATTACCAAGATTATCGCGGCCATTACCAAGGCCAACGGGAGCATTGCGGAGTCCATCCGCATGACGCCGGTGCAGATCCGCCGGATTGCCGAGTCAGTGGAGCTTGCCTGCCAGAAGCTGGACCGCGCTCCCTCTGTGGAGGAAATTCAGGACCTGGTGGAATACCAGATCATGGCCCACGGCGCCTTTGAGGTTGCCAAGAGCTATATCACCTACCGCTACACCCGCTCCCTTATCCGCAAAAGCAACACCACCGACGACAAGATTCTCACCCTCATCGAGTGCAACAACGAGGAGGCCAAGCAGGAGAACAGCAACAAAAATCCCACGGTAAACTCCGTCCAGCGGGACTACATGGCCGGTGAAGTCAGCCGGGACATCACCAACCGCCTGCTGCTGCCTTCTGAAATCGTGGAGGCCCACAACGCCGGCATCATCCACTTTCATGATACGGACTACTACGCCCAGCACATGCACAACTGCGACCTGGTAGATCTGGAGGACATGCTGCAAAACGGCACTGTCATCTCCGGCACCCTGATCGAAAAACCCCACTCCTTCTCCACTGCCTGCAACATCGCCACGCAAATCATCGCCCAGGTTGCCTCCAACCAGTACGGCGGCCAGTCCATCTCTCTGACCCACCTGGCCCCCTTTGTGGACGTCAGCCGGAAGAAGCTGCGCAAAAGCGTTGAGCAGGAGCTGCAGGATATCGGCGCCGTTATTTCGGAGGACAAGCTCCGGGAGGTAGTGGAGACCCGCCTGCTGGAGGAGATCCGCCGGGGCGTTCAGACCATCCAGTACCAGGTGGTGACACTGCTGACCACCAACGGCCAGGCTCCCTTCGTCACGGTGTTCATGTATTTGGGAGAGACCGATGATCCTCAGACAAAACACGACCTGGCCCTCATCATTGAGGAAGTGCTGAAACAGCGCTATGAGGGCGTGAAAAATGAGACCGGCATCTGGATCACCCCCGCCTTCCCCAAGCTGATCTATGTGCTGGAGGAGGACAATATTCACAAGGACTCCCCCTATTACTACCTGACGGAGCTCTCCGCCAAGTGCACTGCCCGCCGCATGGTGCCGGACTACATCTCTGAGAAAAAGATGCTGGAGCTGAAGGTGGACAAAAACGGCAACGGCAACTGCTACCCCTGCATGGGCTGCCGCAGCTTTTTGACCCCCTATGTGGACCCGGAGACCGGCAAGCCCAAGTACTACGGCCGGTTCAACCAGGGTGTTGTCACCATCAACCTCCCCGATGTGGCTCTGACCTCCGAGGGGAACATCGAGAAATTCTGGAAGATTTTCGACGAGCGGCTGGAGCTGTGCCATCAGGCCCTCCTGTGCCGCCACGAACGGCTCAAGGGCACCCTCTCCGATGCGGCCCCCATCCTCTGGCAGTACGGCGCCTGCGCCCGGCTCCAGAAGGGCGAGCCCATCGACAAGCTCCTCTACGGCGGATACTCCACCATCTCCCTGGGCTATGCCGGTCTTTATGAATGCGTGAAGTACATGACCGGCCGGAGCCACACGGATCCCGCCGCCACGCCCTTTGCCCTGGAGATTATGGAGACCATGAACGCCGCCTGCCGGAAGTGGAAGGCCGAGCACAACATCGATTTCAGCCTCTACGGCACCCCTCTGGAGTCCACCACCTACAAGTTCGCCAAGTGCCTCCAGAAGCGCTTCGGCGTCATTGAGGGCATCACGGACAAGGGCTACATCACCAACAGCTACCACGTCCATGTCTCCGAGGAGATCGACGCCTTCACCAAGCTGAAATTTGAGGCCCAGTTCCAGCATCTGTCCCCCGGCGGCGCCATCAGCTACGTGGAAGTGCCGGATATGCAGAACAACCTGGAGGCGGTGCTCCAGGTGATGAAATTTATCTACGACAACATCATCTACGCCGAGCTGAACACCAAGAGCGATTACTGCCAGGTGTGCGGCTGGGACGGCGAGATTCAGATTTCCGAAGAGGCCGGCAAGCTCATCTGGAAGTGCCCCCAGTGCGGCAACACCGACCAGGACAAGATGAATGTGGCCCGCCGCACCTGCGGCTATATTGGAACCCAGTTCTGGAACCAGGGCCGGACCCAGGAGATCCGGGACCGGGTGCTGCACCTGTAATTTCTTTTGCGACAGGCTCTTTGGGAAAGGAGGACTTAAAATGCCGATTCAATCCGCATATGATGAAATCCTGGAGGAAACTTCGTGCCAAAACTGCGGGTGTGTAGGGATGCTGCCCAACGGTGGTTTTGACTACGTCTGCCCGGAATGCGGCCACGAGGGGACCCTTGAGGAAAACGACGAGTAATACGCCCATGTACTACGGAGAGATTAAAAACTGCGACATCGCCAACGGCGAGGGTGTCCGGGTGACGCTGTTTGTCTCCGGCTGCACCAACCGCTGCCCCCACTGCTTCCAGCCCCAGACCTGGGACTTTACCTACGGCCAGCCCTTCACGGCGGAGACGGAGGACTATCTCCTCTCTCTGCTGGCACCGGAATATGTCAACGGTCTGACGGTGCTGGGGGGCGAACCCTTTGAACCCGAGAACCAGCACTCGCTGCTGCCCTTTCTCCGCCGGGTGCGGGAGACCTGTCCGGACAAGAACATCTGGTGCTTCACCGGCTTTACCTATGAAGAGCTTCTGACCGAGGGCAGCCGTCCCCGGTGCGAGGCAACGGATCAGCTGCTCTCCCTGCTGGACGTGCTGGTGGACGGCCGTTTTGTGGAGGAGCTGAAGGACATCTCCCTGCGGTTTCGGGGCAGCTCCAATCAGCGCCTGATCGACCTGAACGCCACCCGCCGGAGCGGCACTGTCACGCTTCTCCCGGACCGGAAGCGGGGAACGCTGTGATATAGCCAAATAACCTGAAAAGAGTTTTTCTGTTTTTTCGGCGGGTTTTGTCCGCCGGTATGTGAAACATGCTGTATTTAACTATGAAATTCAAACCAGGGCCGCTGAAGACGGCCTGTTAAGGCGTATACGCCTTGACGCCTGAAAAAGATTTCGATTCTTTTCAAGTTGTTTGATAATAGAGCAAATGACAAAACCGCCGCCTGGTTTCCACCGGGCGGCGGTTTGATGATGCTGGGCTTCGCTCAAACCCGCAGGGGCTTTGCCCCCGCACCCCACCGCCCTTTGAAAAGGGCGGCCCTAAACTTTATCCGTCTTCTCTTTCAACCCACCGTATTCCGCAGGACGCCGATCCCCTCGATCTCGCACTCCACCACGTCGCCGGGCCTCAAAAATTTCGGTGGGTCAAAGCCCATGCCCACTCCGGCGGGGGTACCGGTGGCGATGATGGTCCCCGGCAGCAGCGTCATGCCTGCCGTCAGCTCCTCCAGCACCTCGCCGATGGAGTTGATGAGCAGGGCCGTATTGGCCTCCTGCCGCGCCTCCCCGTTCACCCTGGCGGAGATGGCCAGGGCCGGCGGGAAGGGAATCTCATCCGCTGTGACAACGCAGGGTCCCATGGGGGTAAAGCCGTCCAGGCTCTTGCCGAAGTACCACTGCTTGTGGCCGGTCTGCACATCCCGGGCGGAGACATCGTTGACGATGTATAGCCAAAGATGTAGTCCCCGGCCTCCGCCGCCTTGACATTCCGGGCGGTCCTCCCCAGGATCACCGCCAGCTCCGCCTCGTAGTCCAGCCGCTTCACCAGGTCCCGATGACTTTGGATGAATCCCTCCGGCGCCACGGCCTCCGTCACCCGCTTGGAGAAGTAGCCCGCCGCGGGCTTTTCCTTGGAAAAGGCCTCCGCGTCATAGCCAGCGGCCTCCTCCAGGTGCGCCCTGTAATTCATGCCCAGACAGATGATGTCCTGCTGGGGCCGGGGAATTGGGGCCAGCAGAGTGACTGCCTCCAAAGAGAGCTCCTCCCCGGCCTGTGCGGCGATTCGTCCCAAGTCCCCGCTTTCGATCAGGGTATTCATATCCGGGCAGGGCAGGGGGCGTACTGCGGAGCCGTCTCCACTTAAGAGCCCCACCCGCTCCATTCCATTTTGCAGATACGTGACCAGTTTCATTTGTGTCGATCCTTTCTTTTCAAAACAGCGGCTCGCTTTCGGCGGGAGCTGCCGCGGCCAAATATCCGGCCCGGGCAGAGTAGATTCTCCACCCGGGCTCAGAAATTCTTGGGAAAAGGGCGCGGCTCAGGACAGCAGCAGCTTGTCGTCCGCCTCGTCGGAGCCGCTGTCTCCCCAAACGGCCTTCGGCCGTCCGGGGGCCCCGAAAATTGGATTTGCCCCGGGCGGAGTGAATCCGCCCGGGACCAAGCTCCCGCTTTTGCGGGATGCTTGTACGCGCTCACGCGCGCCCCGCTTTGCGGGGCCCCGGTCAGCGGCTCAGGACAGCAGCAGCTTGTCGTCCGCCTCGTCGGAGCCGCTGACTTTGCTGAACAGCTCCAGCAGCTGGGGGACCGTGAGTTTCTTCTTCTCCTCGCCGGAGACGTCGATGACAATCTTCCCGTCGTACATCATAATCAGCCGGTTGCCGTGGGCAATGGCGTCCTTCATGTTGTGGGTGACCATCATAGTGGTCAGATGGTTCTCCGCCACGATCCTGTCGGACAGTTCCAGCACCTTGGCGGCAGTCTTGGGATCCAGAGCGGCGGTGTGCTCGTCCAGGAGCAGGAGCTTTGGCTTTTTTAATGAGGCCATCAGCAGCGTCAGCGCCTGGCGCTGGCCTCCGGAGAGGAGACCCACCTTGCTGGTGAGACGGTCCTCCAGCCCCAGGCCCAGACCGCTGAGCAGCTCCTGGTACCGGTCCTTCTCCGCCTTGGTAAGGCCCCACCGAAGTCCCCGCCGCTGGCCCCGGCGGGCCGCCAGGGCCAGATTCTCAATGATCTGCATGGTGGGCGCAGTGCCCATCATGGGGTCCTGAAACACCCGGCCGATAAAGGCCGCCCGCTTGTGCTCCGGCAGGTGGGTGACGTCGGTGCCGCCGATGGAGATGGTGCCCGCGTCCACGGCCCAGGTACCGGCCACGGCGTTGAGCATAGTGCTCTTGCCGGCGCCGTTGCCGCCAATGACGGTGCAGAAGTCCCCCTCGTTCAGGATGAGTCTCACGCCCCGCAGGGCCTGCTTTTCGTTGACGGTCCCGGCGTTGAAGGTCTTCCAGATCTCTTTGATCTCAAGCATTTGCGGCGCCTCCCCTCTTCACGGCCTTGGCAAAATAGCGCCCCTTCCAGTAGGGCAGCGACAGAAACACCGCCACCACCAGGGCGGACAGCAGCTTGAGGTAATTGGGGTTCAGGCCCATGGCCAGAACCGCCTGAATGACGACGTAGTAGATAATCGCGCCGATAACCACCGCCAGCAGCTTCAGGGCGAAATTGCGGAACAGCTTGGAAAAGAGCACGTCACCGATAATGACGGCGGCCAGGCCGATGACGATGGCGCCCCGGCCCACGTTGATCTCATTGGCGCCGTTGTACTGGCAGAGAAGCGCGCCGGACAGGGCCACAAGACCGTTGGAGAGCATCAGGCCCAGCACCTTGCAGAAGTCGGTGTTGATGCCCTGGGCCCGGGCCATATTGCCGTTGGAGCCGGTGGCCCGCAGGGCGCTTCCGAGTTCTGTACCAAAAAAGGCGTAGAGCACGCCGATCAGGCACGCGGCAAAGACACCCACCACCAGGATGGGGTGCCGCCAGATGGGAAAGTCCCCCCGGATCGCTCCCTGGACAAACCGCAGAGAGACCAGCAGCTTGTTCAAGGTGTCCGCCTGGGTGACATTGACGGCCACAGAGGCCTTGAAGTCCATAATGGCCATATTGATGGAGTACAGCCCCAGCTGGGTCAAAATACCGCAGAGGATGGCGGGGATCCCGCAGGCCGCGTTCAGGACGCCGGTCACCAGTCCCGCCAGCATCCCTGCCAGCAGCGCCGCCAGCAGGGCGATCCAGACGTTGGTGCCGTTGGTGAAGAGCATCACGAACACCGCGCCGCCGGTGCAGAAGGAGCCGTCCACCGTCAGGTCCGCGATGTCCAAAATCTTATAGGTCAGATATACGCCGATGGCCATGATGCCCCAGATCAGTCCCTGAGACACGGCCCCCGGCAGTGCGTTCAAAAAGACAGTCATTGCCGTTTCCTCCCCGTGAAAAATCGCAGATAAAGTAAGTATAGCAAAAAACAGCGGGGATGGGAAGTCCCTTCCCCGCTGTTTTTTCACGCGCTATGAACCTTATTCGGCCACGATCGCCTCATATCCCTCGGGAGCGGTGAGTCCCAGGGCCTCGCAGGTGGCGGGGTTGTACTTTTTCACAAACTGGGGCGCGTACTCAATGGCCATGGTGGAGATATCGGCGCCGTTGGCCAGGATGTCGGCGGCCATCTCGCCGGTCTTGTAGCCGATGTCGTAATAGCTGATGGAGAGCGTGGCCACGCCGCAGCCGCCGCAAATGCCCTCCTCACCGGCAAACACGGGCTTCACGCCCCGGCAGATGTTGTCGATAATGCCGGTGTTGTTGGCTGCGGTGTTATCGGTGGGGACATACAGCACGTCGCTGTTGTCAACGGCGTTCTGGACCACGGAGGCCATATCGTTAGTGTCGGAGAAGGGGTACTGGGTGCAGGCATAGCCCATGCCCTCCAGATAGGACTGGACGTTGTCCACCTGGTACTGGCTGTTGGGCTCGGCGGAGCAGTAAATCAGCCCCACGGTCTTGGCATCGGGATACCACTCCTTGATCATCTCCGCCTGCTGGTCCAGGGGGGCCAGGTCGGAGGTGCCGGAGACGTTGGAGCCCACGGTGCCGGTGAAGCCCTCGATGCCCAGGGCCACGCCGTACTCGGTGATGGAGGTGCCCAGCACCGGGATGTCGGCGGTGGCGGAGGCGGCGGCCTGGAGGGGAGCGGTGGCGTTGGCCATGATCAGGTCCACGCCGCCGGAGACAAAGCCGTTGATGATGGTGGCGCAGGTGGGGGTGTCGCCGGCGGCGTTCTGGGGATCAATCTCCACCTGGCCGGGCAGCAGCGCGTTCAGGGCGTCGGTGAAGCCCTCGGTGGCGGCGTCCAGGGCCGGGTGAGGGGCCAGCTGGCAGATGCCCACCTTGTAGGTTTCGCCGGCGGGCCCGTTGTTTTCCGCCGGGGCGGCGGGGTCCGCGGCGGGGGCCGGATCGGCGGGAGCATTGCTGTCATTGCCGCCGCAGGCGGCCAGGCTCATGACCATCACGGCGGCCAGGAGCAGGGCAAGAATCTTCTTTTTCATCATTGATCTCTCCTTATGGTTGTTTGGATCGTGAGAGATGCCTCTCCAATTCTTTTACACTATATAGCTTTAAAGGGGTAAAGTCAACCGTCGCTTTTGACAAATAGCCCGTTCTGTTTTTCGCTGTCCTTGTGTACTTCCGGCAAAACCTCCTCAAATCGAACTTTTCGTTGACAGGGAAAAAATCAGGTGATATAGTTGAAAAGTATTTTGGAACGCCGCGATTTGCGGCACGCGCCGCAGACGACAATCAAACACCGCCGGAAGACACCGCGGATCGCAGCTGAGAGTCCCGAAAGAGACTGGGATTTCTCACCCTCTGCGACGGTCCCGCGGTGGTTTTTTTATTGGCTGTCACTCCGCTCCCTCAAAAGGGCAATCCCGGCAGATAAAAGGCCGATGCCCAGCAGGGAAAAACCCGTGCGGGTATCCAGCGCGCCCATAACGGCCAGACTGGTCACGGCCGCTCCCATGGCGCAGACCACCGCCCTAAAAATCAAGGAGAGCAGCGCCGCGGTCCGGCCTGCCGGCTCCGATGGAGCGGGTGAAACCTGCATCAGTTCTTCAACGGAAGCTCCCAGAATTTCAGCCAGCCGGGGAAACGTGTACAAGTCCGGACAGGAGAGCCCCCGCTCCCATTTGGAAACGGCTTTATCGGTAATGCCCAGCTGTCTGGCCAGATCCAGCTGAGTCATCCCCCGCTCCTTTCGCAGTGCGGCGATGGTGCTTCCAAGAGATGTTTTATCCATGAATGATTCCTCCTTTTTAAGACCAGTGTATCACTGCCTGCCGCATCTTCGCAACCGACCGGAAGTTTCCGTCGGTCAACCGCTGGTTGGGCGGATTTGATTTTTGTGTAAAATACCAAAAAATGCTGAAAAATATTGTGTGAAAAGGGTGAGGTGCGCATCATGAAAACGAAATTTGTATTTGTCACCGGCGGTGTGGTGTCGGGCCTGGGCAAGGGCATCTGCGCGGCATCCCTGGGCCGGCTTTTGAAGCAGCGGGGCGTCCGGGTGCGGAACCAGAAGTTCGACCCCTATATCAACGTGGACCCCGGCACCATGAGCCCCTACCAGCACGGCG
>NZ_CAJULS010000035.1 GCF_910587525.1 uncultured Oscillibacter sp.
GCAGCTTGACGCTACGCCGACCCTCGCTTAAAATGTTTTCTTACGTCACCGCCCCATTAGCGGACGCCTCTTTTTCAGCACGATGTCCCCAGACTCTCCACAGCCCGGCGGATATCCCCGGAGAGGTACAGTGACCCCAGGGCGCAGACAGCCCCGAAACGCCCGGCGGCCTCCACGGCGGCCCAAACTCCCTCCTCCGCCGTTTGGCAGGCCTGGGCGGGAACACCCCGCTCCGCCAGCAGCCGCGCCAGCTCCTCCGCCCCCATAGACCGGGAGCTCTCAGGCCGGAGGGTGAACACCCGCTCCGCCAAAGGGACCAGCAGATCCAGCATCCGCTCCACGTCCTTGTCCGCCAGGAGGCCCACCAGGAACACCATCTTCCACTCCGGAAACAGCGCCCGCAGGCTCTCCAGTGCAGCGGCCATACCGTGGACATTGTGGGCTCCGTCCAGCAGGAAGAAGGGTTCTCTACGCAAAAGTTCAAACCGTCCCGGCCAGCGGACTTCCGCCAGTCCCCGCCGGATGGCGTCCCCGTCAACAGCCCAACCCTTCCGGCCCAAAATCTCCAGAGCCGTAATGGCCGCGGCGGCATTCCGGGGCTGATAGCACCCCGCCAGGGGGATATACAAATCCCTGTAGGGCTCGAAATCAAACACCGTCTCCTCCAGAGTTGAGACACAGACGTGAAGACGCGAGAAATCCACCTCAGTGAGATCCGCGCCCCGCTCCCTGCAGGTCCGGCGGAACACCACGTCTGCCTCCGGACACCCGCCATAGCTGACAACGTCCCCGCCGGATTTGATGATCCCAGCTTTAGCGGCAGCCACATCCGCCTGGGTTGGCCCCAGCAGGGCCACGTGGTCCATGCCCATGGCGGTGATTACGGCAGCCTCCGGCACATCGATGACGTTGGAGGCATCCAGTGCGCCGCCAAGGCCCACTTCCAGCACGGAGATATCACAGTTCTTCCGGCGGAAGTACAGCAGGGCAATGGCAGTTATCAGCTCAAACTCCGTAGGGTGCTCCGGCATGGCCTCTGCGGCAGGCCGGATCTCCTCCACCAGTCCCGCCAGCTCCCCGTCAGAGATCATTTCCCCATTCACCTGAATACGTTCATGGAAGGTTATGAGATAGGGAGATGTATTCAGGCCCACCCGGTATCCCGCCGCCTGCAGCACGGAAGAGATACAGGCGCAGGTGCTGCCCTTGCCGTTGGTACCCGCCACATGGACGAGCTTCTGCCCCTTCTGCGGCTCTCCCAAGGCCCGGAGCAGGGCCCGCATACGGTCCAGCCCCAGAGCATGATCCTGCCACTGGAAGGAATGAATATAGGCGATGGCCTCCTGCCCAGTCACGGTACCTCCCTCCCCTATGCCCGGGCCAGCCCTTGGCGGCGAAGGAGTCCCGCCATAGGCAGAGCCGCGGTGGCGACAATCACGGCGATCAGCACACCGGAGCCCAAGCGGTACAGCAGCTCGCCAAAGACATAGGCTTTCGAGTAATAGTGGTAAATCCACGCGTCCGCCGCAATGACGGCGGTGTTGGTAAGGGTGGTGCACAGCGCACCCAAAACACAGACGGCATATCCCAGTATGGGGCGGCACTCCAGAGGCCGTTCCGTACGCTGGCAGGCCAGGGCCGCGGCCCCAATAACCACTCCCCGCACCGCCGGTGGAATCAGCCACAGAGCTGTTGTGGCAGTGATGCCGTAGCCGCCAATCAGCTGATTGATAAACTCCCCCAGCAGGGCCGTCAGGGCGGACTCCATGGGGCCAAAGAGCAGTGCTGACACCACTACCGGCAAAGAGGCGAAGGTGATGCGGAGATTGCCTGCCTTGATGGCAATGGTGTTGTTCAGCAGCACATAAAGCGCCGCCAGCATGGCGATGCGGCACAGGGCCCGGGTGTTGAGTTTGGACATAAAAATACCTCCTTCTGATACGGCAGTACGCCGCACAGAGGAGTCCCCCTCATGCGGCAGCGGGATGCGGAACACACACTGCGGACAAACCTGAATGGTCTGCCCTTTCGTCCGGAAAGCAACTCCCCGTCTTCCCGGCACTGCGGACGGCTTTTGCCGTCTGTTGACACATGCGTTCCTACTCTGCCTGATAGAACCCTATTATACAGACTTTTTTAAAAATAGCAAGAGGAGATATCAGAGGGAGTGTCCAACCACGCAGTTAAAGGAATCCAAAGATTGAAAGGGCGGCAGCAGAAGCGGATTTGGGGGCAGTACCGGCCTTCTGCACCGTGTACATGATCCTGCAATATCTTGGATTTTGGACACATCCATTCACGCCTCTGCTCCGTTCAGCCAGTCCTCTACCACTTCCCGGGCCGTGGCGGGCGTAACGCCGCCCTGCATCAGGATCTCCAGAAGCGACTGAATCCGCCTCTGGGAAGTGGTGATATCCGGCACCGTCTCCGTCTCGTCCCCATAGCGTATCTGGAGACCGTAGCGCTCTATCCCTGCCGCCTCCTCCGCCATCAGATAATAGCGCACCGCCGTTCCACAGCACTCCGACTGACCAAACCAAATTTTCCGCACACAACGACCTCTTTTCAGCAAAAAATACAGCCCTGTTTGAAACATGCGAAATACTCAGCGGTCAAAAAATCCGGTTCCGGGTATTTCGGCATTTTTCAAGCAGGGCCATTGCCAGTATACCACCATTTATTTGTTGTTTTTTATCGAATTATGTCGTTTTCTGGATTTTTCGTAAATAATAGGGGCTTCGTTTCCTGCTGCCCGTTGCCGCCCTGGAGCAAAGCCTCCAGCTCCTCCCGGTCATAGAGCAGATTCAGCGCTTCCAAAAGGCCGTTTGCGGTCAGATGTTCCGGCAGATCCAGCTGCCTCAGCAGAGCCTGCCGCCGGGCGGCGCTGTCCTGCCCGCCGGTGAGCCCCAGCTCAAAGAGGTCTGCCTTGGTCAACCGCTCTTTGCCGGGCACCTTTGCCGTTTCATCCAGGAAGGTAGCCCCCGCCCGGCGGAGGGCCTCCAGCAGCACCTCCGGACGCATGCCCTCTACTCCCAGCTTACCCTCCTTGCCGGGGCAGCGCTTGCGGCGCTCCTTTCCCCGGATATCTGGGATATACGCCTGTTTGACCCGGTCCTTCGGCAGGGTACCCTTGAGGTAGTTCCGGATCACAAAGCCCGCACTGTCGCTGTCCGTCAGGACGATCAGTCCCTGCTTCTCCGCCAGGCGGCGGAGAAAGGTCAGCTTCTCCCGGTCATTGAACACGGAGAAGCCGCCCAGAGTGATAATCGTTGCCTCCACCGCTTGGGAGAGCGTGTTCTTGTCATACCGCCCCTCTACCACGATGACCTCTTTGATCCTCCTCATCTCCGCGCCGCCCCCAGACGCACCAGCAGCAGTTTCAGCTCTCCCGCCGCGTCCACGCCCTTCTCGCTCTTCATCCGGCGGTCCAGAGTCTGGCACATCCGTACCGCATCCGCACACCACTCCGCAGTGGCCCGCCGGGCAGCGGACAGCAAGAGCTTTGCCGGGTAATCCGACCGCATATCCCACAGCTCCATGAGCCAGCGCTTGCCGCGCCCGCTGTCGATAGCCAGCCGGGCGGTGTAGATACGCCGCAGCTGCCCGCCCAGAGCCGCCAGAATTACAATGGGTTCTGTCTGCATTTTCAGAAGGTCTCCCAGAATGGCGGACGCCCGGTCATAGTCCCCCTGGAGCACCGCATCGGACAGCCGGAACACCTCCGCCGACAGCACCGGGTCCGCCACGGCGTCGATGTCCGCCTTGGTGATGGACTTCCCCTTGGCATAGGCCCCGATCTTGGCGATCTCCGGCACCAGACCCGTCATCAGCCCGCCGCAGGTGAAAACCAGATACTCCGCCGTCTGGCGGTCGATGTCCTTCCCCAGCGCCCGGAAGCGGCGGGCGATCCACGCCTCCAAATCGCTGCCGCTGGCGGGTCGGAACTCCACCGCCTCCACATGGCTGTCAATGGCCTTACAGAGCTTTTTCATCGTCCTGTTGGGTTTGTACTCCAGTGTGTCGTACAAAAACACCACACAGCAGTAGGGCGGGATATCCTCCAGCAGGGCAATGAGTTTGTCCCGCTGTTCCTCACCCAGTTTGAAAATGTCAAAGTCCACCGCCACCAGCAGCGTCCGCTCCGCCATCATGGGCATGGCCTCCGCCATCTCGGTCAGTGTCTGGACGTTCACATCCTTCCCCTCCGCCCGATGGTAGTTGAACTCCTCAAATCCGGCCGGGATCAGCTCTTTCCGCAGGGCCTCCAGATAATACTCCCGGAGGTAACTCTCCTCGCCATAAAAAATGTAGGCGCAGCCCAGGGTCCCCGCAGAGAGGTCCCCCTTCAATTTTTGAAACGCCCCGCCGCTGCCGGACGCCTTTTTTCCATAGGCCATGGTCATTTCTCCCGATTCAATGATAGATGGATGGTTCCGTGGAGGTCCGTGCGAAAAACGGTGCAGCCCTGCCGGGCCAGCCGCTCCAGCGCCTCCTCCGCAGGGTGCCCGTAGGAATTATTTCCCACGCTGACGCAGACCGTCTCCGGCCGGAGAGCCTCCAGCAACTCCTCCGATGTGGAGTACCTGGAGCCGTGGTGGCCGGCCACCAGGACCTCGATATCCGGCAGATCGTACGCCGCCAGGAGCTTCCGCTCCGTGGCCCGGTCCATATCGCCGGTGACCAGAAGATCCAGCTCCCCGGCAGAGGCCAGAACTGACAGCCCTTCATCGTTGTCTCCGCCCTCCCCCACCGGCGGATAAACAGCCAACGCCGCTCCGCCCAGAGCAATGCTCCGAAGCTCCCCCGGAAACTCAACCGATGCGCCGGACGCTTCCGCGGCGGAGAGCACCGCCTCCCGCAGTCCCGCGCTGTCCGATACGTCCGGTGCCAGCAGGGTCTGTACGCCCATGCGCTCCGTCAAGGCGGCGACGCCGGAGACATGGTCTTGATCGTAATGGGTCAGAATGAGATAGTCCAGCCTTTTGCAGCCCAGAGACGACAGATAGTCCGCCGCCATATCCCCGGCGCTGAGCCAGCTGTTCCCGCTGCCGCAGTCCACCAGGGCAAAGCGCCCCTCCGAGGCCAGCAGGACACACTGTCCCTGACCCACGTCCAAAACGAAAACGTCCAGATCTGCCTGGCACCGCCGCTGGCCCAGCTTTACCGTCACCGCCAGGGTCAGTACCGCCAGAAGGGCCGCAGCGGCGTACTTCCGGCGGCCCTTGGGCCGGAGAACGCAGGCCAGGGCAAAGAGGACATAGACGAAAATCAGCCAATATTTCAGGTAGGGGTTGGTGTAGTACAGCGCGTGATGGGGAATGTCCGCCATCAGATGGGCCGCCCGGAGAATATACCAGACAAGCGCCCTGGGCGCCAATGCCACCGCCATACCCAAAGGCGCGCAGAAAAACCCTGCCGCAGCAGACAGCAATCCCAGCATAAACCCAAGCCCCGCCGCCCACAGGCTCAGCAGGTTGCTCAAAGGCGACACCAGCACTAATCTGCCAAAATACCAGGCGGTCAGCGGCGTGGTAAACACCAGCGCACCCATGGTGGCGGAAAAGCTGGCGGCCAGAAGGCGGAAAAAACCGTCCCTCTCCCCCGCCAGCGCCCTCATCAGCTTCGGCGTCAGCCACAGAAGGCCCGCCATGGCGGCAAAGGACAGCTGCAGGCTCACCGAAGCAGCGGCAAAGGGGTTTGCCAGCAGGATCAAAAACAACGCCGCAGCCAAGGCCGTAGGAGGGTCGCTGTCGCGGCAGAACAGGGGCGCGGCCAAAAGAAACGCCAGCATGACGCAGGCGCGCACCACCGAGGGACTTCCGCCCGTGAGCAGCGCATAAAACACCAGCAGCGGCAGAACCAGAATCGCTGTGAACCGGCGGCGTTTTCCTGTCAACCCCGCCGCCAATGTCAGCAAAAATCCGCAGTGCATCCCGGAGACCGCCATGACGTGATACAGTCCCGCCTCGGACAGGGCAATGCCGTCCCCCTCGGGGAGCCCGGTCTTATCTCCAGTGAGGATGGCGGTCAAAAAACCCGCGCTGCTGTCCGGATACAGCTCCTGAATCTTCTCCGCCATGGCCCTGCCCAGCCGGACCGGCCACCAGCGGGGCGAGGAACTGGTCCCTGAGCCGTATACCGCCTCTCCACGCCCGTAGGCCAGGAGAAACACGCCCTTGGAGGTAAAACTGGTGACGTCCGTGTCCCGAATCCTCCCGGCGCTCTGGAAACGGGCTACGGCGGACACCGTCTGTCCCGGCTCCAGCTCCAGCAAGGGCCAATCCCCGTAAAACACAGCCTTTCCAAGCGGAACGCCCTCCAGCCTGACGACCGCTCTCGCGCCGTAGTCCGTCTTCTCCGCATAGCCGCACAGCGTCATGACCGCCGGTCCCTCCATGCCCGCCAGGACCTCCAGCGGCTTTTGCACCTGCCGGATATACAGCCAGTTCCACCCCAGGGCCAAGGCCAGGGCAGCGCAGGCCGCCACGCACCGGCGGCGGACCTCCCAGGGCAGCAGAAACGCTGCCCAGCCCAGTCCCAGGCACACCAGCGCCCCTGGCAGCAGCCAGTCCGGCGGCAGCAGGTACTGGGCCAGAAAGATCCCCAGGGAGAAAGCTCCGGCATAAACCGCCAGCTTTCTCATCTTCTGCGGGCAGGCGGATAGGGCGTCCGCTCATCCGTGCGGCCCAGGAGATAGTCGGTGCTGACCTTATAGTAGTCGGCCAGCTTCAAAACCGCCCAGGTCGGGACCTCCCGCTTTCCCTTCTCGTAACGCCAATAGACATTACGTCCCATGTTCAGGTATTCCGCAATTTCGATCTGCGTCTTATCATGGTCGACCCGCAAATCCTCCAGCCGTTGAAAGTGCATGATATTCACCTCAAAAAAATGCTACCAAACGGCAACATTCCCTTGGTGAATTTCATCCATACGGATTCACTTTCATTCTAATTTTATCATACGGGATAAAAAATTGAAAGAACAATATTTCACACAAGCGGAAGAACCTCGGATCCCGACCGGGCAGAAACCACACGCCGCTGCGCCCCGCCGGGGGGGAATGGAGTGCCCGCGAAAATTTGGTCAAATCAGCAGCCGGTGCCTAAATTTTAGGCACCGGCCCTTTCTTTGCCCATTGCCGTTTTCTCCCACGGATCATACACTGCATATTGTAAAGGACACGCCGGAATCTCTATCCGTCACACCGGCGGCAGTCCCTCCGGCGGTCTCAGCAGTGCATTCTGAGTAAAGCCCTGGAGGAGTCCGCAGATGGTCTCCAGAAATTCCGGCATGTCGTAGCGCATGTTCTGGTCCAGCCAATCCAGCACCAGTCCCATGCCCACACACTTGTAAAAATGGCACAACACCGGCAGCGTCTCCAGATCCGCCCCCAAAGTATCCTTCACACCCTCTGCGTAAACGCCGACAGCGTGGCCAATGAGACTGCTGAGGTGGCTCAGAAACACCTCCCGCTGCACGGAGCGGTAGATGTGAAGGATTGCCTTTTTCCGGGCGATGCACCCCTCCACCAGGGGAACCAGACAATCCTGAGGATTTCCAAAGTTGAAATGATCTTCTACGATCTCATTTACCCAGGCCTGCATGGTGGCCTCCGCCAGGGCGGGGATATCCTGATAGTGGTAATAGAAGGTGTTTCGGTTCACCTGACAGCGGTCTACGATTTCCTTGACGGTAATCCTGCTGTATGGCATCTCCTCCAGAAGCTGCCAGAAGGTCTCGTTAAGCGCCTGCTTGGTGCGGTTCATTTTCGCCCTCCTCCTTTGAAAACCAGTATAGCAAAAAATTTCCCCGCTGGCAAGGTGCCGCGGTTTTGATTATCTTATCTTTATTTTGGAGTGATTCAACATGAAGCGTTCTCCCGGAACCGGCCCGCGCGCCCTGGCTCTCTGCCTTGCCGGTGCCCTGACAGCCTCCCTGGCCCTTCCCGCCGCGGCGGCGGAGCCCATTGGCGACAATGTGACCCCCACTTATGACGAGGCCTATTACGCCACCTTGGACTACTACGGCAACCTGACGGAGGGCAGCGTGGTGAAGAGCTACACCCTTAACGGCGCCACGGCCCTGACGGACTGCGGGACCTACGACCAGGTGGTGAATCTCACCGACGGCACCCTCCCGGTGACCCGGAACGGCGTCACGGAATTCCGGTTCGACCAGGCCCCCTCCCACTTCTACTTCGAGGGCCGGACGGCGGAGCCCTTCCAAAATCTGCCCTGGACCCTCTCCATCTCCTATACGCTCAACGGCGTGGCAGTCCGGGCAGAGGACCTGGCAGGCAGGACCGGCGTGGTGGAGATCACCGTGGACGCCATCCCCAATGAAAACGCCAGCGACTACGCCCGGTACAACTACACCCTGGAAGCCATGGCCATGTTCAACCAGGACGATATTCTGTCCCTGGAAGCCCCGGGGGCTCAGGTACAGCTCATCGGCAACCTGAGGGCGGTGCTGTTCATCGCCCTGCCGGGGGAGGAGCAGCACTTTGTCATCCGGGTGGGGTCGGAGGACTTCTCCTTTTCCGGTATAACCTTTTTGATGGTCCCCGCCACTCTCAGCCAGCTGCAGGAAATCGCAAAGCTGTCCCAGCGGAAAGACGAGCTGGAGGAGGATTACGATGCCCTCTCCGGCAGTCTGGACACCCTGCTGGACTCTTTCACGGACCTGGGCAGCAGCCTGCGGGACACCGCCAGCGGCTTAGATGAGCTGAACCGGGCCAGAAACACCATCTCCTCCGGCAAGGACCAGATCTACCAGGACGGCGACAGGGTGCTGGCCGACCTGAGGCGGCTGAACGGCTCCCTGAACACACTCCCCGGCCACCTGACCGGCACCGGAGACGCGGTGGACGATGTCACCGGCGCCCTCTCCGGCGTGGCGGACGCCGCCGTGGGCCTGCAGGGCAGTCTGGACGACGTGAATAACAGCCTGCGGGACCTGCAGCGGGACATCCGGGACATCCGCAGCGGCACCGGCAGCATGGAGGATCACCTCGACCAGCTGGGCGCGGATCTGAAGTCCCTTCAGGACAGTCTCCAAGAGCTGGAGGAGCTGCTGAAGGCTCTGGACATCCAGATCAGCGGCGGCATCATCTCCGAGATCCCGGAGAATGTCCGGCAGCATATCAAGGTCCAGGGCCAGAAGCTCTCGGATATCCTGACCCAGGTCCAGGCCCTGGAGACCGTGTGGGCCAGCGTGGCGAAGGACGCAGAGGGAAACCCCGCGGAGACAATTACATACCCCCAGTTCCAAATTGCCGCCCTGCTGGCCTCCAAGAGCGCAGCCAGCGCTGCGGAGGCCCAGGTGCTGCTGAGCCAGGTGCAGGCTGTGGACAGCGGCATTGCCCAGATACAGGCACTGATGCCCGGACTGACGGCGGAGCAGGCTCTTCAACACCTGGTAACCGCAGGCAGTCTGACCCAGGATCAAGCGGAGACATATGCCTCTGCAAAGCCAAAATTGGTCCTGATGAAACAGGTCTACGCCGCCGTCACCGGCGGCGCAGACCGCCCCATGGATAAGGCGGGCTTCTTTACCGCCATGCTGATGCTGAATGACATCAACAAACTCCCGGCGGACCAGCAGACGCCGGAAAATATTTCCAAAATCCTGGCAAAAAAGGCACTGTATGCTCAGACGGGAAAGACCCTGGCCCAGCTGAACCAGGATCATGACACCACCAAGCTCACAGGACTCCTGGAAAACCTGGAAAAACTGCTGGGTGATCTGGGCGGGGGCGGCCTCGCCGGGGATCTGGGCAGCCTTGTGGGAAAAACCGACACCACCATGGGCCATCTGGACGGCCTGGCGGATGTGGGCCGGGACATTTTGGACCAGGTGGATGATCTCCTGACGGAGGTCCGGGATCTGGACGACACCATCAACCGCCATGTCCCTGGTCTTCACGATACTCTAGAAGACACCCGGACGCTGGTGGAGGACATGGTGGTCACTGTGGATGACACCACCGGCTTTCTCACCTCCTTCCGCCAGCTGGCCAGGGACTCCGGCTCTCAGCTGGACCAGGGCACCCAGCAGAGTCTCACCGGCCTTGCCGCCAGCCTGCGGAAAACCGCCCACAGTGTGGACGCCACCGGCGACGTTCGAAGTGCCAAGGAGAAGATCGACGAAATCATCGAGGACACCTGGACAGAGTATACCGGCGAGGTGAACAACCTCCTGCTGATGGATGCTGGGGCCCCGGCGGTGTCCCTGACCTCTGAGGAGAACCCCTCTCCCGTCAGCGTACAGGTGCTCATCCGCTCCCAGGAGATCAAGGCGGAGGACGCAGTCCAGGAGGCTCCGGCCGGAGTCCAGGCCGAGTCGACCACTTTCTGGGGCCGGGTCACCCAGATGTTCCGGGACTTCTGGTCCGCCATCACGGGTATTTTTCGCTGACAACGCGATTTCTGAGAATGGACGGTGTTTTTCTTGCTTGACAAAATCGCCTGCCTGCTGACCCGGAAACCGAAACTGGTGGCTCTGGTTTCCGCTGCGCTGCTAATCCCCGCCGCCCTGGGATACCTGGGTACCCGGGTCAATTACGATATCCTCACCTACCTGCCTCAGGACCTGGAGTCCGCCCAGGGGGAGCGGCTGCTGGAGGAGCCCTTCCACATGGCCGCCACCAGCATGCTCATTGTGGAGGGGATGCCCGCCGCATACACCAATGACCTCATCAACGCCATCAAAAACGTGCCCAACGTCTCCAACGCCGTGTGGCTGTCCAACACCGTGGGCATCCAGATTCCCATCGACTTCATTCCAGCCGGGCTGCGGGACATGTTCTACGCCGGCGACGCCACTATGATGATCATCCAGTACGACAAGTCCGGCGCGGACCAGGAGACCATGGAGGCCATCGACGCTATCCGCGCCATTTGCAACGAGAAATGCTTCCTGGCCGGATTCTCCGTGGTCATCAAGGACACCAAGGACTTGGTGGACCGGGAACTGCCCATCTACGTGGGGTTGGCCGTGGCGCTGTCTCTGGCGGCCATGTCACTGACCATGGAGTCCGTGGTACTGCCCTTCGTGTTTCTCGCCAGCATCGGCATGGCCATCGTCTACAACTTCGGAACCAACATCTTTCTGGGGGAGATCTCCTACATCACCCAAGCCATCGCCGCTGTGCTGCAGCTGGGCGTCACCATGGACTACTCTATTTTCCTCTACCACCGCTACAAGGAGGAGCAGGCCCACTGGGACGACAGGCGGGACGCCATGGCCAAGGCCATCGTGGCTGCCTTCACCTCCCTCTCCGGCTCCAGCCTCACCACCATCGCGGGTTTTCTGGCTCTGTGCTTCATGCGGCTGACTCTGGGCCGGGATATCGGTATCGTCATGGCCAAAGGTGTAGTGCTGGGCGTCGCTACCGTGGTACTGGTGCTGCCTGCGCTGCTGCTGCTCTTTGACAAGCAGATCGAAAGGCACAAACACAAGAGCCTTCTGCCGGATTTCGCCAAGCTCAACCACGCGGTGATTCGCCGCCGGAGATGGATGATGGCCCTGTTCCTGCTTCTCTTCCTCCCGGCGGTGTACGCCCAGTCCCATACTGGGGTTTACTACAAGCTAGACGAGGCCCTGCCCCAGGACATGGCCTCCATTGTGGCCAACAACAAACTGAAAGACGAGTTCGATATGGCCGGGTCCCACTTCATCCTCCTGCGGGACGATATCCCCGCTACCGGCATGAACCAGCTGGAGTCCTCCATCCGGGAGATCGACGGAATCACCTCCGTTCTCTCCTACCACGCCATGCTGGGTTCTGGCTTCCCGGACTTTTTCATTCCCGAGGAGATACGGAACATGCTCAAGCAGGGGGGCTATCAGCTGCTGATGGTGAACTCCGAATACGCCACCGCCTCCGACAAAGTGTCCACCCAGCTCAAAACACTGAACGGTCTGGTAAAACAATATGACCCAGAGGCCCTCATCACCGGCGAAGCCGCCCTAACCGACGATCTGATCACCACTTCCGCCGTGGACTTCCAGGTGACCAACTACATCTCCATCGGCGCCATTTTGCTGATCGTGGCCTGGGTGTTCCGGTCCCTCTCCATGCCGGTGGTACTGGTAGCCGCTATCGAGCTGGCCATCTTCATCAACCAGGGCATCCCCTATTTCACCGGCACTGTGATCCCCTTTGTCTCCCCCACCATCATTGGCTGTGTCCAGTTAGGTGCCACGGTGGACTACGCAATCCTGCTGGCCACCCGCTTCCGGGAGGAGCTCCAGGGCGGAAAGACCGCCGTGGAGGCCACCGAGATCGCCGCCACCGCCTCCGACGGCTCCATCATCACCAGCTCTCTCGTGATGTTCTGCGCCACGCTGGGGGTGGGCCTGATCTCGGAAATCGAAATCATCAGCTCCATCTGCGTCATGCTGGCCCGGGGCGCGCTGATCTCTGCGGTGATGAGTATGTTCCTGATGCCATCTATCCTGTGTGTCTGTGAGCCGCTGATCAACAAAACCAGCCTACACTGGCGCAAGGCAAAAGCGGCAAAGAAACAGATCCTCTCCGGGGACACCTGAAACTCTGCACCTCAGCAAATTCCTTCCGCCTTCTCCCGCAGGCATTCACTCTCCAATAGAGAGCGCACAAAGGCAAAACGAGCAAAACAGCGGTATGCTGCCAAAAGGGCGGCATACCGCTGGCGCTTCACCACCGATTTCAGCGGCATGCCGTGTCCCCTGCAAGGCAGTCGAAAAAACGGTCGATAAACCGAAAATCCGGCCGCACAATTCCACGGAATTCCTTTATCCTTAAATCAGATAAAAAGGAGGGAATCCCTATGAATCAATGCGGTCATTTTGCGAAAAATCTGGAGGCTATTCGTAAAATCAAGAACGCGAACCTGACCGAGTTCTCAGAGGAATTGGATATTCCAAAATCGACCCTACAGGATATCTTGAAGGACGGAAACACCTCACTTCATACCGCCCTCCACATTGCCAAACACTTAGATGTCCCGCTGAGCACATTGACAGGCGAAACGGCCCCCGCAGAAAACCCGGATTCACTGACTGTCCTTTTGAGATACTTCGAGTGGTTTTCACTCCTGCCCAGTGAGGATCAAAAGGCGGTTACAGCCCACATCCGCGCCATCATGGAGGTGCTGCAGAAATGAGCCCGTCAACTCCGCCTGCCACGCAGCACGGATTTTCAAAGAGCTGCCGCATGATGTGAGAACAGGAGGTGCGCCGCTTGTATCAATATGAAGTGACAAAAACGAGACCCCCGTTTACCCGCTTTGAACTCTATGGCATCGTATGTATGCGGAAACAGGCTGGGAAATGGATCCCGGCAGCTGTCGTCGCCCCTTTTTCCAGCGACCGTGAGGCAGTCGCCGGGCTGGCTGAAAAGTGCACGGTCCTCCAGCTATGTCCGGAGCGTCTGATCGAGACGATCTCTGAGTTCCTTCCTCAAACAGCCATAGACAACCAGCGTCATACATATTGAGACGGAACGCTTCCAGGTCCTGCGCCCTGCGGCAGGCAGAGCATTGCGACAATTTATGCTGTGGTTTTTGGCGCCCCGGGCTTACGGCCTGCGGGGCGCCTTTTTTTGCGCGGCAAAACAAATCCGTCCAGCTGTCTTTCCACAATACCGCCATCATCGCGGAACAATCGGAAATCCGGACAAAAAACTGCCGGAAAAGCCGCAGCTTTCCCGGCAGTCTGAGAATTTTTGGCATTTGTTCCCTTTTGGAAGTCTACAGGATGACAGACCCCCCGAGAAAAAGCGTTCCCAGTCAGCCAATGTCATTGAGTTAAGGAAATTTACCCAATAATGGGGTGCAAAAATGTTTTGGATTCTAAGTGCTTAGCTGAAATCTAAGAACATTTTGATGCCCCATTATTTGGAAATTGGTCTTATCTTAATGACATTGCCAAGTCAGCCCGTTATCAGTTCGCAGGCGATTTTCAGCTCCTTGACCGTCTTGGCGGTGTAGCGCACCACCTCGCTACTGACCAGCTCCACACCGGGCAGCTGCCGGGCGGAACGCACCGCCTGATGGGTGGGCAGGCACAGATCCAGCACCAGCGTCTCCGGCACCTTTGGGACCGGCGGTGCGCCGGCGGCCAGCTGTCGGGCCACGGTCTCCTCAATTGCCTTTTCCGCCGTCTTGGGGTGGATGTTCCAGGTGGAATTTCCTTTGCAGCGCTTCACCGCCACCGTGGCGAGACCGGGGAGCTCCTCCTCCGCCATGCGGCAGATGGCCTCGTCGCCGCTGAGGAACAACGATGGAACTCCCAGCGACGCCGCATACAGGGAATTCATCGTAAACTCAGACGCCAGCTTCCCGTTGACCTTCGCCCACCGAATCTGTTCGTACTCGCTGGTATGGGCCAAAGGGCTTCCGTCACTGCCGGCAGGGGCATGATAGCCGATGTAGATCACACCGCTGAAGGTACTGTCCAGGCCCGCCATCATGGAGCCGGGGTGGCAGGCCCAGCCCCGCATCAGCTCGGTGCCCTCCGGAAGGTCCATATGCCGGATATTGCAGGCGCCGCCGTGCCCGTCCCGGACCACTGGCAGGCCGCCCGCCGCCAATACCGCCCGGCAGGCCGCCGCCGTCTCCCGCGTCATCTGCTCACAGGCCGCGTCATACCCCGCCTGACCCGTCTCAGTCTCCGACCAGAAGGTGACGTCAGTGATTCCCTCAATATCGGCACTGATAAAATACCGCTTTTCCATTCCAGCCTCCTATCACTCTTTCTCGTATTTTTCCAAAAACTCCAGCAGACCCATATATTGATTGCCGCGGACGCCCACAGTGGTTTTGGCATGGTAGAGGGAACTGATAATGGCCTCCTCTACGGCCTCCACTGCGGCCTCAAATACGCAGTCGATGTTCTCATCGTAAAACATCTTCGTGTCCCAGATGTTCCTGTCGCTGTAATGGGGCTGGTTGTTGGCGGTGGTGAAGGCGATGGCAATATCGCCGCTGCCGTTGCCGCAGTATGAGCCCACACGGCCCAGGGAGATCATGGCGCGCTTGGCCACCCGCTTGAGCTGGCGTTCGTTCAAAGGCACGTCGGTGCCGATAATAATAATGATGGAGCCGCTGTCGCGGAATTCCCGGCCGCACTCCTCGTTGCATTTCCGCGTATCGATACGGCGCCCGCCGATGACCAGATTTCCAGCCGCGCCGAATTTGCTCATGACCAGGGCGCCGGTGGTGTAAGTCCTGCCGTCCGCCTCCAGCTGTCTGGAGGCGGAGCCGATGCCGCCCTTCAGACCCAGGCACACCATACCGGTGCCGCCGCCCACAGCCCCCTCCTCAAAGTCCTCCGCTGCGCCCTGCACGGCCTGCAGCACGTGTTCCTCGGTGACATGGAGGCCGCGGATGTCGTTGAGCCGCCCGTCATTGCACTCGGTAACCAGGCAGTTCACCGTGCCGGTCTTCACACCGATGTCCGGGTTTTGCGCCATCATGTATTTCACTATGGCTGTGAGGGCGGTGCCGGTGCTCAGCGTGTTGGTCAGAATAATAGGTGACTCGATGGTGCCCAGCTCCTCGATCTGCACCAGGCCGGCGCTCTTGCCGAAGCCGTTGATTACCGCTGCTCCGGCCATGACTTTCTCCTGGAAGAGATTTCTCTCGTGCGGGAGGATTGCCGTGACGCCGGTGTTGACCTCTCCGTGCCGGATGGTGGCGTGTCCCACCTTCACCCCGGGGACATCGGTGATCAGATTGCGGGGGCCGGACTTCCATTTAAATGAAATTCCCAGTTTCCCCTCCGGGATTCCCATAGGTTTATCCTCCTTTTCACTGGACAGACTGCCCAACGGACAAACCGCCGGGCATATTTGTCCAGCGATTTTCTTATTTCTCTCCCTGCTCTTTTTTCAGCTTTATATCGAAGATGAAGTAAACCGCGGCGCCGATGACCGGAACCACCAAGCCGATAATGGAGGTAACGGGGTCCTCAATGAGGGTGTTGATCATCAGCGCGGCAAAGAGCAGTACGCTGATGACAACGGTAACTGGATAGCCCCAGGCCTTATAGGGCCGCTCCATGTTGGGGAACTTCTTGCGGTAAATGATGACTGCGACGACCACCAGCGTGTTGAACACCATACCGGAGAACACCACCAGAGACGTCAGCTGGTCCAGATTCCGCAGAAGGACCAGAATGATGCAGATGACCGCCTGCCAAATCAGGGCGTTAGTGGGAACCTGATACTTCTTGGACAGCTTCGCCTGGCTCTTGAAGAAGTGGCCTTCCACAGCCATGGCATAGTAGTAGCGGGCAAAGGCGATGATCATACCGTTGGCAGATCCCAGCATGGCAATCAGCATGGCCGCCAGAACCAGTCCGCCGCCCAGACCGCCAAAGATGCGGTTGGCTACCTCGGTTCCCAGGTACAAATTGCCCTCACCGATCATGGAGACAACCTCCGCATGGGGAATGACGCGGTAAATCGCGAAGTTAAACAGCACATAGAGAACCGTGCAGGAGCCAATGCCAATGATGAGTGCGCCAGGGAGGTTCTTGCCGGGATTCTTGATCTCCTCGGCCACAGCGTTGGCATTGGTCCATCCCTCATAGGCCCACAGGGTCGCCACCGTCGCAAAAGCGATCATGCCAATGATGCCGCCGATTCCGCCGGTATAGCCCTCGGGAATAAGACTCAGGTCTGGGGTCTGACGGCCCATGACGAGCGCTCCGATGACGATGATGGCGATGGGGACCAGCTTGGCCACCAGGGACACATTCTGCAAAAGAGCACCCAGCTTGATGCCAAAGCAGTTATAAACCGTCAGGAGAATGATCAGGGCAATGGCGATAATCTTAATCGTCATTTCGGAAAATCCGAAATATCCCTGCAGGGCGGTTGGCAGCGCAATAGCCACCGCGGAGATGGAGCCCGCGCCGCTGAGCAGCCAGCTGGTAAATCCGAACATATAGCCTACCACCGGGTGGTACGCTTTGTCAAGATACACCACCATGCCGCCTGCCGCCGGGTCGCACGCACCCAGCTCGGCAAAGCAAAGTCCGCCCAGAATGGACACCACGCCGCCGACGACCCAGCACAGCAGTGCCAGTCCCATACTCATATGCGTGCGCTCCAGTACATAGGAGCCTAGATAGAAGATCCCCGACCCCACGACGATACCAGCAATAATGCCGATGCCGCCAAAAAGGCCCATTTCGCGCTTTAAGCTGACCTGTTGCTCATTTTTGTTTTCCATAGTCTTCTCCTCTCTTCTCTACAAAACTCAGATCCCTTTTGGATGCCTCTGAGCATTCAGTATGCAAAAAATATGCCACTTTTTAAAAAGCTGTAAAGTCAGGATTCTTTCTTTATTTCCCGAAAATTTTCCATTTTAACCGAAAAATCTTTTCAAATAAATCTTATTTTATCTTGTTTTATCCTATTATTTGTGATACTATGTTTCTATAACAAAAACACTTGATCGTATGAGGTAAACATCTGTGAAAACCGCATTTATTCTTTACCAGAATGATGAAAACCATGAGGTCATCGACTTTCTGAAAAAGAGCTTTGAAGAGGTCTTCGACCAGTATATCTCCTTCACAAATATCTTTCTCAACCGCCTGGAACCCCGCGCGGCGCTGGCTGCCGATGCCTATCTGGTCTGGGAGAGCAGTATTCTCCAGGATGTCAAAGACCTGGTGGACGACTTCTCCAAGGTCATCATGGTCACCCGCAGCCCGGCCCGGGAATCTCTCAATCTGATCTCCGCCATCCCCGCGGGCACCAACGTGCTGCTGGTAAACGACTCCTATGAGACGGCCCTGGACACCGTATACGCCTTTTATGAAATCGGCATCAGCCACATCAACCTGATCCCCTACGACAGCGCCCTGACCCACACCGGCATCTACGACCAGATTACCGTGGCTGTCACCCCATCGGAGCCCCATCTGGTGCCGCCTCATATCAGGCAGCTGTGTCAACTGTGGCATGGCAGAGAAATTCCCGGTTTTTCTGTCAACAGGGA
>NZ_CAJULS010000036.1 GCF_910587525.1 uncultured Oscillibacter sp.
TTGTCCCGCAGGTGGTAGTTGGACATCACCGTGTACCCCTTGTTCCTCTCCACGCGGAATACTGGCATGGTTCTCCGCTCCTTTCGGTGTCTGGACATGAAAAAAGCGGCGTCCCATCTCCCCGGCAGGGGATATGAACGCCGCTCATGCGCCGATATTCGATTTTTTAGTACATATCATGCTTGTCCGCCGCTCGAAAACCTTGATTTTCCTATACTTTCAGAAGTTACGTTATCTAACGTCAGCTTTGTTCCGCCCACTGTTCGCTTTAACCATGTATATGACGTGGTTCAATATGGTCAGCCGTCAATATAAAAAAACGGGTTCTTGCCCTGCCCCTGTCATTGTACAGCAGCCATTCAACTGGCCGCCGTCATAAATCAGAAAAGATGCCGTCATGATGTCCCCATTGAGGTCCCCTGTCATTTCCAGCTGCAGCAGGTCTTTCGCAAAAACATTGCCCTCTACGCACCCGGCCACATAAACTGTGTCTGCGTGAATAGGCCCCTTGACCACGCCGGTAACTGTTACGACCACAACGCCCGTTATTTCAACGGCTCCTTCGATGGTACCCTCCACCCGGAGCATCCCGCCGCCGCACAGATGGCCTGACACCGCCGTGCCTTTGGCGATGATTGTTTCGTTGGATGTTTCGGGAGGCTGGGAAAACTGGCCCCGTGCTGTATCCGCCGCTTCCATATGAACTTCCATCGTCCGCGTTTGCTTCTTCGAAGGTTTCATGACTATCAATCCATAAAACAGAGTGCTTTTCTATAAAGTGTGTTTCTTACTATAGCATATCTCGCTGGTAAAGTCGAGAGTAATTCAGAAGTATTTTTGCTTGTTGGTTTTATATTTTGAAAAGGTCCGTGCCCCTTGAAACGCAAGAACTGCAGGTAAAAAGCGGCTAAAATCGCTTTCCCCCAAACGGAACCCGCATCCTCTCTGCCAAAAATCCGGCGGATTTTGGCGGAAAGCGGAGAAATTCCCATGACAGCACAGTTTTACTTCAAGTCTGAAATGGAACAGTCATGGGAGTTGGGTAATGTCAAAAGATATGCGCAAATTCGTTTGCCGCTCTGGGGAAATGGGGTTAGGCAGCAATAGAGGTGTCCTCCAGAGAGGCCTCTAAGTGCTTCATATTTATGTATTTCTTGCCTTCCCACCGGGTACCGCTACGTGGCGGAGTCTGGCGCAGACCAGCATGAGGGCAGCGTGCGGCGGGCTTGGATACGCAGAGCCCGCCTGCCCGGCCGGGGCAATTGCACGTCCTCCGTCCTCCTTTTTCCGCGCGGGGCCGGCTGACATATCAGGACGGCGCCTTCTGCCCCCATGCGTACATCACCCGCGTGGCGGCCGCCGGATCCCACGCCTGTGCCCGCCGCAAGGAGGGCCGGCGCATGGAGAACTGGACCAAGAGGAATCCGGCTCCTGTGTGGGATGAGTAAATCCCCGGCCGCAAATTCCAAGTTTTCGGCAGGCGGCGCCCCCGGCTTTTGCCGGGGGCGCTTTTATACAGCCCGCCGCACAGCGGCGCGGATGCGGCATTTTGGAGCGGGTGATCCGGGAAATCCCCTGCAACCGCGGCGGCGATAAAATCAGCTTGACAAAAGGATGACATCGCGTTATATTTCTGATGTCAACATTGTGTATACATTAGGGGGGAAGCGCATGATACAGCAGATATCCGATGCTGAACTTGAAATTATGAAAATCGTATGGGGAAACCCGCAGGAGGTAACGCTGTTTCCCTATATCATGGATGGGCTGGCAGCCAGGGGCAGGCCGTGTCAAAAAAACACCCTGATCGTGCTGTTGTCGCGGCTGATGAACAAGGGGTTTTTGAGCGCCAGGAAAATCGGACGCCGCAACGAATATACCGCCCTCGTTTCGGAGACAGAGTACCAGACGGCGCAGACAAAAAACTTCCTGGACAAAATCTATGAGGGAAGCGCAAAAGGGCTGGTTTCCAATCTGATTATGGGCGACCTGCTGGCGGACGGGGAGTACGAGGAGTTGAAAAGACTGCTGGAGCAGGGGAGAGAGCAGCTATGAACGCAGTTTTGAAAATTTTTCTGTCCATGTCCGTTTCCGGCGGCTTGCTTATCCTGGTTTTGCTTTTGGGAAAGCAGCTGTTGAAAGACAAAATCAGCCGGCAGTGGCAGTATTATATCTGGCTGGTCGTTGTCTTGCGGCTGCTGCTCCCGTTCGGGCCGGAGGCAAACCTGTTGGGGAAAACCTATCAGGCTGTCGATCAGGCGGTCACCCGGGCCGCTCCTTTACCGCAGCCTGCACTGGGCGCTCCGGGAGGCAATCCTACCCCTGCCGTTGATTTGGGGCAGAACAGCGAAAACACAATTCGTCCGGCGGAAAATCTGACAGCCGCCCATCCGCTTCAGGATATTTGGACGCTGCTTATCAACCATGTCTGGCTGGTCTGGCTGGCGGCTGCACTGGGCCTGCTGATACGAAAGGTGACAATCTATCAGGGCTTTCTGCGGTATATCCACGCTGGACTGACCCCGGTTTCTGATATCGGGATGTTAGACCGGCTTTCCGCTGCTGCGGAGCGGGCAGGCGTCAGACAGCCTGTAGAGCTCTGCGTCAATCCCCTGATTTCCTCGCCGCTGCTGATTGGCTTTTTCCATCCGTGTATCGTGCTGCCGGGCGCGGAATTTGGCGAAAAGGATTTTCAGTATATCGTCCTGCATGAGCTGACGCATTACAAGCGGCGGGATATGTTCTATAAATGGTTGGTGCAGGTTACGGCCTGTCTGCACTGGTTTAATCCCCTTGTGCATCTTATGAGCCGGGAAATTACAAAAGCGTGTGAATTTTCCTGTGATGAGGCAGTTCTCGCAAAAATGGGATACGATTATGCGCAGGACTACGGGAAAACCCTGCTTGACGCGATGGCCGCAGTTGGGAAATACAAGGAAAATCTTGGCTCTGTCACTTTAAGCGAAAATAAACAGCTGTTGAAAGAGAGGTTAGAGGCGATCATGAGGTTCAGGAAGAAGTCAACGGCGGTGCGGCTTTTGACGGGAGCGCTGACGCTGTGCGTGATGTTCGGGGCGGCTTTCGTCGGCGTTTATCCCGCCGTCGCCGCAGGCGTGCCGAATTTAACCGATGTGGAAAAGCGATTGCTCTCCCGGTCTGATGATTTACCGGAGATAGAAACATTGGAAATCAAGGGGACGACATACTATCTTGTTCAGAACGAGGCCCAGCTCAGGGCAATTGGCGCGTACGGCATGGACCGGAATTATATGCAGCAGGCGGATATCCAGTTATCCGCGGATGAATGGACGCCCATCGGAACTTGGGATCACCCGTTTACGGGAACCTTCAACGGCAACGGGTTTGAGATTAGAGGGCTCACCATGACCGACCCGGACGCGGAGCTTGTCGGACTGTTTGGCGTTGCTAAAGATCATGCGCAGATCTATAATATTACTCTGCGGGATTATGACATCGCCAGTGCGGGTAAAAATGCCGCAGGCAAATCGGTCGGAGCGATCGTTGCGGTTGCCTACGGAGGCCGTTCCTATGATAATACCGTCTATCCCAGGGAAACAGACAACGGGGCTCTTTCACAGACGGAGCAGTACGCAGACAGCAGGACCCTTTCAAGGATAGAGAACTACTATGAGGCCGGCAGCCTGCCCCTGTTTCAGATAGCGTTCTCCCGGCTGGACGAGGAGGCTCAGGGGAAATGGCTGGATCGGATTTACGCGGACGAAGAGATCGCGTTTTTGGGCGCTGTTGTCAATCTGCTGGACGAGGACTGCGCCTCCATCCGGCATCTGGCGGAAACCATTTATGAGGATGGAAACACCGCGTTTTTTGCCGCCCTGGCTATGCAGATGAGCGAGGACACGCTGGAGGCCTGGCTGGACCGGGCGTTGGAGGACGGAAATTGGGCTTTCCAGTCTATGCTGTTTATCTTGCTGGACAGGGACGATGAATTCGATGTCCTGAAAGAACAGCAGGAAAGGGAATGGGCAGAAGCCCAGAAGGCGGAATACGGGGCGGTGGGCGTCACTATGGACGGCAAGGACTATTATTATCAGGGGAAGCTGGTCAACGTTTTTCTGGATATCCGGTCCAACAAATCCTTCTACACCCTGAATATGAACCCGAAAGGGACGGTCAATATCAAAATCGTCCGCGACGCGGACAACAAAATCACAGGCGCCGCCTATATGACAGAGGCGGAATTGACGGAACTGTTTGGCGATATGGATGACGCCGGTGTGGAAATTATCCCTGTTGATCTGAAAACTGTAGGAGCCGGCAAGACCGTTTTTCTGGGGGAATATACATTGTCCGAGGGAGACAAAATCCGGTATGACATTTCCGCGGAAACAGGAAGCGGGATGCAGGTTTTCTTCGCTGAGGACGAACAGAAGGATGCAGTCTATTGGTCCGTGCACAACCTGCGCCAACAGGGTGAGCCCCTGAAATGCACTGCGGATTTTACCGTGAAGCCTCCGGCAAAGCCCGGAAAATATAAACTGTTCATCCGGGCCGCGGACGGCGCTTTGGGAAACGTAAAGGGCAGTATTTCTTTGTCATTGGTAGCCGCATCTTAACTGTTTTTCGGAATGTTTAGAATTTCTGCCAGAGCAGCCCCATAATGGCCGGCGCAGCCGCTTTCGATGCAGGATACGAAAAGGAGACACGCGTGCGTGTCTCCTTTTTGGTGAAAGCATCTGCTTTAGAGGCGTGATTCCCGGTCTTCCCTGGCGGCCGTTCCCGGGGCGGGAGGCTCTGGCCATGCGGAACCGGGGGAGGAGACCGCATCATGCCTCCGGCAGCGACAGCTTCAGCTGCCGGATAAAAACCTCCGCCGCGCTGGTGAACACCTGATACTTCTTCCAGGCCAGATACATCCACGACTCCAACTTCGGCTCCAGCGGGCGAAAACACAGGCTGCCGCCGCTGGGGAGCGTGACCAGCTGGTCCAGTGTCAGGAGGCAGCCCACGCCCTCCTCCACCGCCAGGACCAAGGTGTTGACCAGGTTGCCGGTAGCCGCTACTCTCAGTTTTTCGTGGTCGTAGCCCAGCCAGCCGGAGAGTCCGTTCTCCCCTGTCATCTGCCGGGAGGAGATCAGCGGCACCTCCCGCAGATGCCCGGGCCGGATGCGCTCCAGCTCCGCCAGCGGATGATCCCTCCGCATCAGAACGCCCCAGGTATCCGGCCGGGGCAGGCGCAGATAGTCATACTTGCTCATGTCAATGGGTTCGATCAGAGTGCCGAAATCGATCAGTCCCCGGTCCAGACGCTCCGTCACGTCATAGCCGTCGCCGCTGAAAAAGTGAAAGCGGATATTGGGATGCCGCTCCTGCACCTGTTTGACGGTCCGCACAATCAGGCGCATCCCCTCCGTCTCGCCGCCGCCAATATAAATATCGCCGCTGATACTCTCGTCCGAGGCGCTGACCTCGGCTTTTGTTTTTTCCATCAGAGATACGATCTCCTCCGCCCGTTTCCGCAGGAGCATCCCCTCCTTGGTCAGTGTGATCCGCCGGCCGCGGATGAAGAGCTGCTTTCCCAGCTCCTGCTCCAGCTCCATCAGCTGCTTGGACAGGGGCGGCTGGGTCATGTGCAGCGCCTCTGCCGCTCCGGAAATCGTCTGCTCTCTCGCCACTGCCAGAAAATATTGCAGTACCCGAATGTCCATCATACCGCCTCCTTGGCTCCAGTATAATGCCTCAAAATATATCTTTCAAGTATAATTCGATATTCTTTATATGTATTTGCTATTTTCCGGAGGAGCATCTATACTGAAGCTGCAAGGAGATGGGAGCATGGATGAGCTGAGATCGCAGGAGTCTGTGACTCGGAACCTGATGGACGCGGGCTGCGGCGAGGAATTGATCCGGCAGTTCTGGGCGCTGGACGCCGCGGGAAAAAAGCGGGAAAGCCTCGCTCTGCTGGCCCGTCACCGCCAGAGACTGCTGGACTGCTGCCACGCAGAACAACGAAAGATCGACTGCCTGGACTATCTGATCTATCAATTAGGAGGAATTTCAAAATGGAAGAAAAGCTGATTCTAACGCAGGAGTGGGATAAGACCTTCCCAAAAAGCGAAAAGACCGATCACCGCAAGGTGACATTCCATAACCGCTATGGCATTACCCTGGCCGCCGACCTCTATACGCCCAAAAAAGCGGATGGCAGGCTGCCCGCAATTGCCGTCTGCGGCCCCTTCGGCGCGGTGAAGGAGCAGGCCGCCGGCCTGTACGCCCAGACGATGGCGGAGCGGGGCTTTCTGACCATCGCTTTTGATCCATCCTTTACCGGCGAGAGCGGCGGAACGCCTCGCTATATGGCCTCCCCGGACATCAACACCGAGGACTTCCAGGCGGCAGTGGATTTTCTCTCCGTGCAGGAGAATGTGGACCAGGAAAAAATCGGCATCATCGGTATCTGCGGCTGGGGCGGTCTGGCTTTGAACGCAGCGGCGCTGGACACCCGAATTAAGGCCGCTGCAGCTTCTACCATGTATGATATGTCCCGCGTCAACGCCAACGGCTACTTTGACGCCGAGGACAGCGAGGAGGCCCGTTATACCAAGCGCAAGGCCCTGAATGCCCAGCGCATTACTGACTACAAGAGCGGTGAGTACGTTCTGGGCGGCGGCGTCGTCGATCCTCTGCCGGATGACGCGCCGTTCTTTGTGAAGGATTACTATGACTACTATAAGACGACGCGGGGCTATCATCGCCGCTCCCTCAACTCCAACGGCGGCTGGAACAGGACCGGATGCATGTCCTTCCTCAACCAGCCCATCCTGGCCTATGCGGGTGAGATTCGCAGCGCCGTTCTGGTGATGCATGGGGAAAAGGCCCACTCCTGCTATTTCAGCAGGGATGCCTTTGCAAAGCTGACAGGGGACAACAAGGAACTGCTGATCATTCCGGACGCCGTTCACACCGACCTGTATGACCGGACGGACATCATCCCCTTTGACAAACTGGAAGAATTCTTCAAAAGCTATTTGAAATAGGAAGGTGCGTCAGAGTGTTTTCGGAGGCGGCGGGAGCCTGCCGCCGGAATGATCCGCCGGACCAGCTTTAACCGGTAAAGACGGAGGTACGTGTCATGGAGCAAAAAGAGGTATTGGAGCAGATGAGACAGGGCATCCCGGTTTTCGGCGGCTCCCCGGCCCATCAGGCGATGCATGACCTGGCCCAGGAGGCCCTGCGGCTGACCATGGAATTGAACGGGCGCTACCACACGCCGGAGGAAATTCGGAAACTGTTCTCCCAAATCATTGGAAAGCCGGTGGACGGCAGTTTCCGTATGTTTCCGCCCTTCCACACGGACTGCGGCAAAAATATCGCAGTCGGCAGGCGCGTATTCATCAATGCCGGCTGCTGCTTCCAGGACCAGGGGGGCATCACCATCGGGGACGGCTGTCTCATTGGACACCAGGTGGTGCTGGCCACCATCAACCACGGTTTTTCGCCGGGAGAACGGGGAGACAACTATCCGGCTCCCATCACCATCGGCAATCACGTCTGGATTGGGTCCAGGGCCGTCGTCCTTCCCGGCGTCTCCATTGGAGACGGGGCGATCATAGCCGCGGGCGCGGTGGTTACCCGGGATGTGCCGCCCAATGTGATAGCGGGCGGCGTCCCTGCCCGGATCATCAAACATATTGAGACAGAGGAGGCAGGAATATGAAAAGGCGTTTTTCGGCGCTTGTATTGGCAGTTTGTACATTCTGCCTTTTGACTGTGACCTCCTGCTCGGCGGCGGAACGCTCCGCTGCCGGCGGCACGGACACCGGACAGCTCACTTCCAAACCTGTCCGGACCGCCGGCTTCTCTGATGTCCCTGCCGGTGCCTGGTACGCCGAGGCGGTGGACTACTGCCGGCAGCACGGCATTATGGGCGGAACTTCCGAGGGCGCCTTCGCGCCGGAGGCGGATCTGACCCGCGCAATGCTGGCCGCCATACTGTACCGTATGAGCGATACACCTGCCGTGTCCGGCGCTCCTGCCTTTACGGATGCGGCGGCCGGGTCCTGGTACAGTGACGCGGTTTCCTGGGCGGCGAAAAGCGGCGTGATCTCCGGCTATGGCGGCGGCGCCTTCGGCGTGAATGATCCTGCGACGCGGGAGCAGGCTGCCGCTATACTGTGGCGCTATGCGGGAAGCCCGGAAAGCGCCGCAGCCACGAATGTCTCTGATGCCTCATCCATTTCCGGCTGGGCGCAGGCGGCAGTCCGCTGGGCTGGCGCCAGCGGCATCCTGGAGGGCATGCTGGAAAGCGGCCGTTTTGACCCAAAGACAAATATCAAACGGGGGGAAGCTGCTTCTATGCTGTATCACTATTTAACGGCGGAAACATCGGATTCTGGGCGAAAAATTACCGTATCTGTCAGCGGGCAGCGCTTTGAGGCGGTTTTGTATGACACCCCGGCGGCGGATGCCCTGTGGAAACAGCTCCCAATGACGGTGACCATGCAGGAGCTGAACGGCAACGAAAAATACTGTGATCTGCCTGATGCGCTTCCAACAGGTGCCGCCAGACCTGAGAAAATCCAAACGGGGGATTTGATGCTGTTCGGCTCGGACTGCCTGGTACTGTTTTACCAGAGCTTCACGACTTCTTATTCCTACACCCCTCTTGGACGGCTGACCAATCCGGCTGAGCTGGGCCGGGCTCTGGGGGGAGGCGGCGTGGAGATTACTTTTGCGCGCCAGGAGGATGTCCCCCCGGACCTTGCCGGGAAAACGCTGGTGGCCTATTTCTCCGCCACCAACACCACACGCCCGCTGGCGGAGTATGCGGCGGATATTTTGGGCGCGGACCTCTATGAGATTGTGCCGGAGGTCCCTTACACAGATGCAGACCTAGCCTATTATACCAACGGCCGTGCCGACCGGGAGCAAAACGACCCCGCCGCCCGCCAATGTCATTAAGTTAAGGAAATTTACCCAATAATGGGGTGCAGAAATATTTTGGATTCTAAGTGCTTAGCTGAAATCTAAGAACATTTTGATGCCCCATTATTTGGAAATTGGTCTTATCTTAATGACATTGCGCCGCCCGCCCCGGCATTTCCGGCGGCGTGACAAACATGGATGACTATGACGTGGTATTCCTCGGCTATCCCATCTGGCATGGGCAGGCTCCCCGGATTATCAGCACCTTCCTGGAGAGCTACGACTTCACCGGTAAGACCGTCGTTCCATTCTGCACCTCCCATTCCAGCGGCCTCGGCTCCAGTGATACAAACCTGCATCCGCTGGCCGGCGGAGCGAACTGGCTTGCCGGACGCCGGTTTGCCGGAGGAACTGCCCGCGGTACGGTGGAGGAGTGGATCAACGGGCTGGAACTGCCCGGACCGGCAGGTCCGGCCTCCGGCAGGGCGGAGTTTCATTTTGATACCAGATCTGTCACCCTCAACAGCGGCTATGAAATGTCCATCAACGGCTTGGGGACCTACAGCCTCCGCGGGGAGACCTGCGTCAACGCGGTAAAGTCAGCTTTGGCCAGCGGTGTGCGGCTGATCGACACCGCCTCTGCCTATGGCAATGAGCGGGAGGTCGGCCAGGCCGTTCGGGAGGCTGTGGAGGAGCTGGGCATCCGGCGCGAGGAGATCTTCGTGATTACAAAGATTTATCCGGGCAGCGAAATGGCAGACCTGGAAGCATCCATTCAGGCGTGTCTGGACCGGCTGGGGCTCGACTATGTGGATATGATGCTCCTCCATCATCCTGACCGAAACGATGTAAAGGCGTATCAGGCTATGGAGCGGTTTGCAGAGGCCGAGAAAATCCGCTCCCTGGGCCTGTCCAACTGGTATGTCAAAGAGCTGGAAGAATTTCTGCCCCAGGTGACCGTCACCCCGGCGCTGGTGCAAAATGAAATTCACCCGTACTACCAGGAAAATGACGTGATCCCCTACATCCAGGATTTGGGCATCGTTGTCCAGGGCTGGTATCCGCTGGGGGGACGGGGGCATACGGCGGAGCTGCTGGGCGATGAAGTGATTTCCGGCATCGCGGAGGCCCACGGCGTATCCTCCGCCCAGGTGATTCTGCGGTGGAACCTGCAAAAGGGCGTGGCGGTGATTCCTGGTTCCAGCAATCCTGACCATATCAGAGAAAATACGGAGCTTTATGCGTTTTCCCTGAGCGACGGAGAAATGGCGCGGATCAATGCCCTTGACCGAAACGAGAAACACGATTGGTATTGACCCGGCAGAAAAGAGGGGAACCGCCGCGTCAGGCGGTTCCCCTCAGAGCGATTATTTTTGCGCAGGAACTGTCTGCACAAATTTGGTGCTTCGGCAGTGGCAATATGTGCCGCAAAATGGCGCTGTCATACCTGATTGCCGGAAGGGTGCAACGGTTCTTCGAAAATGGGTGCATATTTTGCCGGTAACGGCAATCAGCCTGCTGAGGAAAACTCAAAGCTGGCATTCGGGTCTGTGTGCTGAAACAGGAGGTCTTTCCCGTGCCAGAAGCGGTAGCACACTTTTGCGCAGAGGCTCTCGTGAATGGTGCGCTCCATGCGGCCCTCCACCGGGGCGCGGAGGGGCTGTCTCCGCTCGTTCAAGAGTTCCGCTTCCAGGCGGTACCTCCCCTGAAGGATGACCGCTCCGGAAGAGGACCACGCCTCGATTTTGGCGCCCCGGTAGGTTGCCAGGCGGTATTCCCGGCCGCCGTAAAAAACGGAACAGATACAGCCGGTGAAGCCGCCTGCCGGCAAGGGAACCGTTGCAGACGCAAGCATCAGGCTGCCGGGCTCCGGCCCACCCCAAATGCACTGGGTCCAGAGGTACGCGCTGGGAAAGGAGCGGCCCCGGTCCGTCTCGATATATCCAATTCCGCCGGAGAAGTCCAGACGCCCGCCGTTGAGCTCCAGCGTTCCAGCCAAGGAGTGTCCCATGCTGATGACGCCGTGGGAACACTGCATCCCCGCAAAAAACCGGAACGGCCCCATGATATCGGACCGCAGGACAGTGAAGGGGCCGTAGCGCAGGGCGCCATGGAGAGAAAGACCGTCCCGTTGAATGTGGAGGCTGATTCCCTGACTGGTAAAGCTGGACTGCCCGATTTGGACCCGAAACGGCTGCCGGGAAACCTGCAGCTGCGCCTCCGGGTACTCCAGCCACCATGACCCGTCGTTTGAAACGACCTGGAGGGACGCAGTGCGGCGGCCCCTGCCGTCAATATGGAACGCGGGGATCAGCGCGAGGGTCTGCCCCTGCGGAGTCTGGTGCTTCAAATACCACCCTTCAAAATAGGGCCCTGTTCCATCTGTGCCGCGGAAAAAACGCATGATTTTCATCACCCCTGATTCAGTTTTCCCTGAATTGGGGGATTTTATATGAAATTACTCCCAGCCGGGAAACGGCTTAAGACTGTATCCGGAGGATTAGGCCTTGTTTGAAAGGTGTCAAAACGCCTTGAGCGGCGAAAAAATCTCCCGCCGTTGAGCATTTCGCCATTGCTCAAACAAGGCCTAATCCTCTGGGGGATAGGGTGTCTGCCCAAAGGCAAAGGCCCGTTCCAGATGGTTTGTTTTTCCGATCTGAGGCGGGCCGTTGGTGTCTCCGCAGCCGCCCGCCAGCAGCGTTCCCCGGTCGTGAAACCCGATATAATTCACCAGGGCAAATTTGTAGTACGACTCCGCCTGCCGGAAGGTCCAGAAGAAGTCGTCCGCCGCCGTCATCAGCAGGGCGCAGTCCTTGACTGGGTACTTCTCATAACGGCCCAGCGGGGGAGCGGGGTCTTCCTCCGCGATGCAGTAGAATCGCTCGATAAACGCCTTGACCCGGGCCGAGAGGGTCCAGAAATACAGCGGTGAGGCAAACACAATACAGTCCGCCGCCCTGATCGTGGGGACCAGACCGTTGAAGGCGTCCCGCTGGACGCAGGGTTTTCCATAGCGGCAGGCGTTGCAGCCGAGACAGCCCTTGACCTCATTTTTTACCAGGGAGACGGTTTCCACCCTGTGGCCTGCGGCCTCCGCCCCTTGTATGAAAGCCTCTGCAAGCTGGGCGGTGTTGCCCTTGGGACGGCCTCCGCCCAGAACGGTCAGGATCTGTTTTCCCATATTACTCCACTCCTGTTCAGTTGGGATTTTTCAATTGTTTGATAAATACATCTCGATTTTCCGCGGACAGCTCCGCCTGGAAGCGGTAGCCCAACTGGTCAAAGGCCCGGATATCCGCCCGGTCTGTGACGCTGCGCTCTGCCAGCCAGCGCACCATCTGTCCCCGGGCCATCTTGCACTGGGTCCCCTTCTCGATGACCTTGCCGCCCTTCAGCTCACCGAAGACGCAGGTGACAAACCGGACGGACCCGGGCAAGCGGGACTCCACTGCTTTGCTGTACTCCTTGGAGGCCAGATTCAGCACAAAATCCGTCTCGGAGGCCAGCTGCCGGGCCAGACGGTCTCCCCAGAACTGGTACAGCTCCCGGCAGCCGTCCACTGCCAGCCTGGCCTGCATCTCCAGCCGGTAGGGGGTCACGCCGTCAAAGGGCCGCAGCAGGCCGTAGAATCCGGAGAGGATTCGCAGGCGCTCCCGGAGGTAGTCCAGATGGGCCGTTTCCATCACGCCGGGGGCCATGTAGCGGTATTGGATGCCATCGTAGGAGAGAATCGCCGGGGTAAGACTGCGGCGCAGGTCCATTTGTTCCAACCGCTCCACGTTCAGCTTGGCAATGGCGCCGCTGCACTTCCAGAGAGCCTGCAGTTCCCTGGGTGACATGCTCTGAAGGGCGGCCTTCAGCTGTTCTGCCTGCTCCAGAAACTGGGGCAGGCCGTCTGCGGCAAAGCTGTCTGTGTCCGCCACCATTTTTTTGGCCGGGGCGATGATGATGCGCATGAAAGTCTCTCCTTTCAGATCCGGGAAACCATCTCCGCCAGCCGCTTCGCTGCCGGGGCCAGACCATCCGCGCCCACACAGCGGCCGGGTTCGGCATTAACAAGCTGGTCCAGCAGGGGCTGGCTCCGGCCACTCTCGTCCAGGGCCAGCTCCGCAGACATCACGTCTTCCCAGGCGCGGTTCAAAAATGCCACTTCCCGTCGGCCATGGGTCTTGGTGAACAGCGGCGGTTCTGAGCCGCACAGCGCCGCCGCTGCTTCCGCGGGAAAACCGGCGCAGGACAAGCTGCGGCTCAGTCCCTCCGAAAAGACGTCCGGCAGGCGCTCCCACTCCGGACGGCTGAGGTCATAGAGAACAAACATATATCGGGTGTAACCGTGGACCGCCAGCAGGCTGGGGCGGCTCCGCATGGGGATGACGTGGAGGTCCCAGCAGAAGCGGCGGTCCGGTTCCTGGCCGTAGGGAAGCGCCTTGATTTTCAGGCGCCGTTGGAGGGGGATGGTCAGCCCCAGCTCCATCACGTTACTTTTTCTCATGGGGAATCACCACTTTTTCTGCTTGGGTGCGTCCATTGTCAACGGTCATGACGGCGAAAGTGATTTCCTGGTCGAAGCGCCGTCTGCCGCAGCTGCCGGGATTCAGCCATAGTACACCGTCCCGCTTCTCGCAGGCGTACTTGTGGGAGTGGCCGTAAATAACCACGTCTGTATCAGACAAGTCCGGGGGAATGTCCTTTTTGTTGTGAACCAGAAAAAAGCGGACTCCCTCAACGGAAAAGGTCAGGCTTTGCGGCAGATCCTCCGCCCACTCCTTGTCGCTATTGCCCCGGACGATGTAGAGGGACGCATACTCCCGGAGCCTGTCCGCAATGGCCTGGGTATTGATATCTCCGCCGTGGATGATGATGTCCGCCTGGGACAGACAGTCCAGCACCTCCGGCCGCAGCAGGCCGTGGGTGTCGGATAAGACAATGAAACGCTTCATAGAAATCCCTCCCGGTTCAAATCAAAATTCTCCCCGCCAGTGGTCAATCTCGTGCTGGATGATGTGAGCCGGCCAGCCGCTGAAGGTCTTGAAGCGGGCCTGGAACTGCCCGTTTTTGATACTGCACCCCGATGGACTGCCGGCGTCTGGCCTTCCGGGTGCCGGTGAGGGAAAGACAGTTCTCCTCTGCCTCGCAGGGGGCCGGACTTTCAGGCGAAGAAAGCTTCGTCCCGCACAATCTCTCGTACCATGATATCATACCTCCGGTATACACTTCCCACAGCGGGAAATTTGTGGTACATTTCTCATAAAATAGCACAAGCACGGGAAAAAAGCAAATTGCACTTGTGTTGTTGATGACGACTTGAGGCGGCTCTTGCTTAGAACCTGTATTCACCAGTGGATAAGGCAGTGGTAGAATAGGGGTATGGAAGAAAACAGGCGAAAGAGGCATCCCAGCGACTTGACCGATAAACAGTGGGAAGAGATAGCGCCACTGTATGGGGGAATGCGCAAGTGCACATGGAGTAAGCGGGAATTGACGGATGCAGTGCTGTATTTGGTGGATTCGGGGTGCAAATGGAGACAGTTGCCTCATGATTTTTCGCCGTATTCAACCGTACACAGTTTTATCGCCGTGCCCGGATCAGTGGGCTATGGGATACCATTCTGGAGCATTTTGTAAAAAGATGCGAACAAATGCCGGACGCAAGGAGAGTCCAAGCTGCGCAATCATTAATTCCCGGAGCGTAAAAACGGTAGCAGCCAACGAAGGACGCGGAATTGACGGAGGGAAAAAACGAAAGGCAGGAAGCGGCACATCGTAGTGGATGTGCCGGGCTGCTTGTTGTCTGTTGTGGTTCATTCCTCCAATATTCATGACACAAAAGGCGGGATATTTGCCGCAAAACGAAGGTATGGGCAACATCCGTTATCCAAAAGTTCTGTGCAGATGCTGGATATCGCGGCACTTTTGTTGCGGATGCGAAGGAACAACTCGGCCTTCAAACGCAGTTTTTTCCATGATATGTACCTCCGAAGTGTTGGATTTCCCGCAATTCAATCACATTCGGCTGACCTGACAAAAAGTTTGAGAGCCACTTCCTTACGAAGCGGCTCCCAAGTGCGGGATTTTTGCCTGCATCTTTTTTGTCAACACAGGTTGGAATAAGCGGTCAAAATCGATTTTTATAGATTCGCATCTAAAACCAGATCAAATCATAGTGAAATGGGTTCAATTGGGAAAAGAGGAGTAGCGCAATGAGTGCGCTCTGATATTTGGAAAAAGTCGGAGCAAGCAATATGAAATTTGCTCCGATGTGCCTTGTGTTGATGAAAAAGATACACGTTTAGAAGCTTAATAGTGTGAAATATCCAGTGTTTTCATATTTTGCGGATAAATACAGTTCTTATAAGAGTGGCTTAAAATCCAACAATTTCCGTGCGTGAACAGCAATACCAAGTCCATTTGGGATACTAACTGCAGTTTTTCCAAGTGCAGTGTTATGCTGTTTGATTTCAGTAATCTCACCTGTGATTGGATGGAGGTAGACAGCTCGATTAATGCCTACGAGCTTTATTCGAGTTCCTATCATTAAACCATCTTTTCCAGAAAAATGCCCTTCATTATAAATAAGCACTGGAGAACCGCTTGAACCGCCATATATAGCTGCATCTATTACGAAACATGGAGTCCCATTAAAATCATAATGTAAAGATGAAGCGGTAATTCCTTTTCGAACTAGCGGAAGATTATTAGTCTCATCCCAAAGTCCATCTGGATAACCAATAATCGTAACATCTTCAATATGTGAAAACTCATTCGTCTCCTCCGTGGTAGGGAGGTCTTTTTCAGTCGCAAAAACCATATATAAGTTATACTCGTCTGGTTTATACTCTTTGTAAAACTGATGTATTGGAAGTACACACAAATCAACGTTATTGTCTGGATGAAAAATCCAAGCTTTTTCAAAATTCGATATTTGATATGTATGGTTTTTCCCAGGAATATAATTATGACTATCATCGCAAAGAGAAAAAACAAGGTAACCTGTGGTTGCACCACGAACAACGTGTTTATTCGTTACAATGACTGGTATAGTTACGCCTTCTTTGGAAGTAGAATATTGAAAGAAAAATCCTGTTCCACATGACTGACCATGTGGAGTATCGCACACTATACGAATCGTTAAATGAATTAGAGATTCAGATGCCGTCATTGTGACAGTCCTTTCCATATATGGCCGAAATATTTATAATTATAACATAAGATTCATTAAAAGCATTTTGGTTCCGGGCTTACAAACGCTGAACTCATATTTCAAAGTTTTACTCAAATTGATATTCTGACTGAGGAGAAAGCATTGAAGCAATTTCTTCAATACAACGATATGTAGAATATTCGAAAGTCATTTCTCCAATGGTAATTCCGCGTCGCCCCCGTTCAACTGACTTCGAGAAAAGAGCAGTATATACTTCTATCAGTCTGTCCGACAATGGAATGGGCTTTTGCCCTTCTCCACGGTTTATGATTTGAGTTTCCTCATCATAAGTTTCCTGAGAAGAAAGGAGCCAGTTAACTCGAAGATTCACATTAGGGCGTAGTAGGATGTTGACCATTGGAGCTGGCTCAGAACCCATCATAAATTTGTTATACAATTCTATATCATACATTTGAAGAGCAAGCATAATGGGTACAATGTAACATGAGGCGAAGAGTTTTGCGTTTTCTTCTGAAAATCCTCTGGAATGCTTTTCAATAGCGTTGCTAGCTATTTTCATCATTCGTCCATATCGCTCTGTTTCTCGTAATGAAAATTTGAAATACTTTGCAGATTCAATCGAAACAATATCAAAAATATAATGTTGCCCCATATTAAGCTGATTGCTAATGAAAGCCTCTAAATCGATGCTTCGCAATGATATTCGCAAGTCAAAAAACTTATCTAAGTATCGTGTCGCATTATATTCTAAACCGTAATAGCTTTTCACTGTGGATTGCAACTGAGATAGACTTACCGCAAACACGAAAGTTACACGGTTATCGTCAAAGTAATGCTTAATTCGTTCTAAAAAACGAATTGCATAGTCTGGCTTGCAGCGATCAAGTTCGTCTATAAAGAAAATCAAACGATTTCCGTGTTCTTGAATTAAATGATCGATGAAGTCTTTGATCAGATTGCGCGTGTTATTTTCACTTTTCAAATCCCCAAAAGTGTCAGAGCCTTTTATCTGTTGCAAAAGAGTAGAAATATCATGGCCACTTAACGTAGAGGCAAGTGCAGCCACTACATCACTTAGAGAACGACTTTTTTCGGGCGTGAATTCGCTCTGATTGTTACTGATTGTAGCATAGATGAGCGATAAAATTGGATCATTATGGTTATCATTTATCCAGGCGTCATAATAGACCGTTGTATAACTTTCTGGAATTTTGAATTTAGAATTTACAGTTCCTAACGCAACTTTTCTGGATTCATCATCCATTGAGGAGCAGGGATTTTGAGCATCCAAAAGCAACTTTATTTGTTTTATGAAAAAAGTCTTACCTGAGCCCCATTCCCCATTAAGAGCTATTGAATAACAATCATCTTCCATGTTTGCTAAGAGTGTCATAAATTGCCTAATATCCTGAACTCGGCCTATTACATCAGATTTTAGTAATTTAAGTACGTTTTCATCAGTTGGTTTATAGCTATAATTTTTCATAGCCTACCTCCTTGCCGATGGTGTAAAAATGGAATATCCAAATACTAGATGAGTAATTGTTCTCCTTGCCTTGGCTTATCCGCATTCCTAAGTTTTCTTCATTTTATCAGAATGTGAAACTCATAGCAACCGTATTTTCAGGATTCTTCGCTCGTTTGAATTTCTCTTGCTGTACCGCCATAAACATCTCGTCAGAAATAATGGCCTCATGGGAACCGGTGTAGAGATACCGTTCCATGAGGCCATTGTTTTCGATCTGAACAGCGCCGGTGCTGAGCGTCTTCTGGAGCAGCACCCGTCCGGTGTATTTTTCATTGGAGAGCAGTTTGTCGATGG
>NZ_CAJULS010000037.1 GCF_910587525.1 uncultured Oscillibacter sp.
AGAGCATCCCATTGAGCATGTTTCGGTCATCTTTCCGAGGCCGGCCCCGCATCCCCGCCGTTTCCGGCGGCAGCAGCTCTTTTATGTGCTCCCATTGTTCTTTTGTTAATTCATACCGCTTCATGTCCCTATTTTTGCACTAACTCTTTATTTATACAATATTTATTTTTCAAACAGGGCCTAGCAGTCATAATCTGAAAAGGGATTTCCGTTCCCCGGGTTGACAAGTGAAGAAATCAGGCATATTATAGAACATAGAAAATTGTATACTGTCCGGTAGGTAAGGCTACCACAAGGATACGGGTCGCTGCCGCAGAGTGATGGAGACATCATGAGAGGGTTTGAACAGGCGATATCGAACACGAAGGTATCATCTAACGCGATTTCATCGCCTTGTGAGGCTAAAGCTTGAACGGTTGGGGGAAACTGCCCACAGAGGCATTTTCCCGGCAGAAAGAAATTCTTCAGTCGTACCGGGCAGCACGACTGGGGATTTTTTATTACTCTGCAATAAAAGACCCTGTGTTTTTCTCAATTTTACTCACAGCAAATCCGGAAAGGAGGTCGCGCGGCATGTTTGAATCTGAGAACAAACGGGAAGAGCTGACAGAACAAGTGGAAGAACTGGTGTCCCGAAAGCGATACGCGGAGCTGCGGGACCTTCTGCTGCCTATGGAGGCGGCAGACATCGCGTGGCTTTTCGACGAGCTGGATGAAAAAGCCCCTCATCTGATTTTTCGCCTGCTGCCCAAAGAGCTGGCGGCGGAGGTGTTCGTGGAGCTGGACAGCGACGAACAGGAGATCCTGATCCGGGGCTTTTCCAACTCCGAGCTGAAAGAGGTGCTGGACGAGCTGTACCTGGACGACGCCGTGGACATTGTGGAGGAGATGCCGGCGGGAGTGGTCAAGCGCATTTTGCAGCACGCCGACCCGGAGACCCGCAAAAGCATCAACGAGATTTTGAAATACCCGGAGGACTCCACCGGCAGCATCATGACCACAGAGTTCGTGGACCTGAAGGAAACCATGACGGTGGAAGACGCCTTGAAGCGCATCCGCCGCACCGGCCCGGATAAAGAGACCATCAACGTCTCTTATGTCATTGACGACGAGCGGTGCCTCATCGGCCTGCTGACCATCCGCACCCTGCTGCTGGCGGAGGAGGACGATGTCATCGGCGACATCATGGAGCGGAACTTTATTGCCGTCCAAACCCTGGACGACCAGGAGACCACCGCCAGAACCTTGAGCAAGTACAACTTTTTGGCCCTGCCGGTGGTGGACACGGAGAACCGGCTGGTGGGCATCGTCACCGTGGACGACGCCATGGACGTCCTCCAGGAGGAGGTCACCGAGGACATGGAGAAGATGGCTGCTATCCTCCCGTCCGATAAGCCCTATCTGAAAACCCGTACCTTTGAGACCTACAAGGCCCGCATCCCCTGGCTGCTGCTGCTGATGATCTCCGCCACTTTCACCGGGCAGATCATCTCCAGCTTTGAAAGCGCCCTGGCGGCGGCCACTATTCTGACGGCCTATATCCCCATGCTGATGGACACCGGCGGCAACTGCGGCTCCCAGGCCAGTGTCACGGTAATCCGGGGGCTCTCCCTGGGGGAGATCGAATTCTCCGACATCTTCCGCGTCATTTGGAAGGAAATCCGGGTGGCGGCGGTGTGCGGCTGCACCCTGGCAGCGGCCAACTTTGTCAAGCTGATGCTCATTGACCGGATGCTGTTTCACAACGCGATGGTAACCGCCCCCGTGGCGGCAGTAATCTGCTGCACCATGGTGTGCACGGTGCTGTGCGCCAAGCTGGTAGGGTGCTCCCTGCCCCTGCTGGCCAAAAAGATCGGCTTTGATCCAGCGGTGATGGCCTCGCCCTTTATCACCACCATCGTGGATGCCATCTCCCTGCTGATCTATTTCCAGATCGCCTCGGCGGTCCTGGGTTTGTGAGGCGGACAGTTTCAATCGTTTCAAAGAGGCACGGCTTTTGCCGTGCCTCTTCCTCTTTCAAACCGCTTTTAAAATGTCTCCATCAGCGCCAGAACCTGGTCCCTTGCGGCCAATCCTTCAGAGAAGGCTGTGGCTGCGCCGGCAGCCGTCCCCAGGCGATGGGCCAGGGCGTAGTCCCCGTGCTCCAGCCAGCCGGCCAGGAAACCGGCCACCATGGAGTCTCCCGCGCCCACGGAGTTGCGCACCGCGCCCTTGGGAACGCCCAGCCGGTGGACCCCGCCGGTTTCGTCCAGCAGCAGAGAACCGTCTCCCGCCATGGACACCAGCACGTTCCGGGCCCCCTCCTCCTGGAGGCGGCGGGCGCAGTCCTCAATCTCTTGGTCATCAGCGGGGGTTCTGCCGAAGAGCTCCCCCAGTTCACTGCGATTGGGCTTGATGAGGAAAGGACGGTAGGGCAGCACCGCCCGCAGAAGGTCCCGGGTGGCGTCCACCGCGGTGAGGATCTCCCGGTCCGCCAGCCGGGCCAGGATGCGCTGGTAAATATCGTCCGGAAGCGAGACGGGAATGGACCCGGCCAATACCAGCACATCACCGGACCGGAGACAGTCTAATTTGGCAAACAGCTCCTCCAGCGCGGCGGCGGGAATGACAGGGCCGGCGCCGTTGATCTCCGTCTCCTGCCCCGCCTTAATCTTCACATTGACCCGGGTCAGCCCCTCCTCCAGCCAGATGAAGTCGGTGCGGATGCCCGTGTCCCGCAAGCCCTGATCCAGGGCCCGGCCCGTGAACCCCGCCAGAAAGCCCAGGGCCACATTTTCGATGCCCAAATTCCGCAGGACGGTGGACACATTGATCCCCTTACCGCCCCATTGGAGTTCGTCGCTGTCGGTGCGGTTGGTCTCCCCGGTCCGAAAGTCGCGCACGCGCACGATATAGTCCAGGGCCGGATTAAAAGTGACGGTGTAAACCATCAGTTAAACCTCCTTGATTTCCGTGTATTCCAGATACCGGCGGTCGTCCAGACGGTCGGTGATAATGCGGGCCCTCTCCAGCGGCAGGACGGCCGCGGCCGTGATCGTGCCGAACTTGCTGGAGTCCGCCAGCACCCAGGTCTCCCGGGCGCGGGCAGCGGCCAAGCCTTTGACCATGGCCTCCTCCGGATCAGGGGTGGTGAAGCCCTGGCTGAGGGCAATGCCGTTGATTCCCAGAAAGGCTTTGGTAAAGTTGTAATTTCGCAGGGCCTCCATGGCCTCGCCGCCGATGACGGCCAGAGTGCCCGGCTTGAGCACCCCGCCCAGCACATAGGTCCTGAGACCCCGCAAGGGCAGGCGCTGGATGCACTCCACGCTGTTGGTGACGAAGGTGGCCCGGACGGCCTGGATGTGGTCCACCATGTGCATCACCGTGGACCCGGCATCCAGAAACACCACGTCGCCGTCCTGAATCAGGCTGGCGGCATACCGGGCGATGCGGAGCTTCTCCTGGGTGTGGAGCTCCCGCTTGACCTCCATGTCCGGCTCCTCGCCCCGAAACTCCTCCCGGATGGACATGGCCCCGCCGTAGACCTTGTTCAGCTTACCCCGGCGGGCCAGCTCGTTCAGGTCCCGCCGGATGGTAGCCCCGGACGCACCGGTGGCTTGGCACAGCTGGGCCACGCTGACCGCCTGCTCCTTGTCCAGCTCCGCCAGAATCGCTTCCATCCTCTGCTCTGCCAACATATTGACGTGCCCCCTTCGGCATTTCATGTTTGTTAGTTATGGTATCATCAAACCTGAGCAGAGTCAAGCAGGGACGCTCATTCAGAAGTGTCCAACACCCCCATTTTATCGTCCGTGATTTTGGTTTTAGGGCTGTGGCTTTGCAGGGGCAGGACTCTGTCCCCGCCCGTTTTCCCGAAAACACCGGATTTCTGGCGGACGGGCCGGGACGGTGCCCGGCCCTTGCATAAAATCCGCGCGGAGGACGCTCGCCGCTCACTCTTCCTCCGGGTAGACCACGCCCCACTCCCGGCGCAGAGCGGTCATCAGCGCCATCACATCGGCGGTATAGGGGAGCATCATGTCCCCGCCGCCCAGGACGGCCGCCTCCATGTCCTCCAGCTCGTATCGCAGGGCATCGGCGGTGCGTCCGGCGGAGACGGTCTCCGACGCGCCGGTTTCGGCGTCCACAATGACCGCCCTGTCTGCCCGGGGGTACTCCAGAATCTCAATATACCCTCTCTCGCAGGAGATCACCGCCCGCTTGGGCTGCCTGGAGCGGAGGGAGAGGGATGCGGTGACCAGCTGCCCCTCCCGGTTGGCCATGGCGACGGCGGCGCTCTCATCCACCCCGGTGGAGGCCTTGCAGACGAAGGATTTCACCTGGTCCGGGTTGGAGTCCAGGAACAGCCGTGCCAGGGACAGGGCGTACACGCCGATATCCAGCATGGCGCCTCCTGCCAGGGAGCGGCTGAAAAAGCGGTTGGACATGTCATAGGGCTTGAAGCTGCCGAAGTTCAGTTGGATAAGATTTACCCGTCCCAGCTCCCCGCCCCGCACCCGCCGGGTGAGCTCCCGGTACAGGGGCATGTGGTAGATGGTCATGGCCTCCGCCAGAACCACATGGTTTTCCTCAGCCAGCCTCCGCGCCCGCTCCAGCTCAGCGCTGTTGAGGGTGATGGACTTCTCGCACAGGACGTGCTTGCCGTGGGAGAGGGCCTCTTCCAAAAACGCGATATGGGTGTTGTGGGGCGTGGCGATGTAGATAGCGTCAATTTCCGGGTCGGAGAACATCTCATGGTAATCGCCGCAGACCTTGGGGACACCGTATTTCTCCGCAAAGGCCTCCGCCTTTTCTCGGGTGCGGCCGCCCACGGCATCCAGGGTACGGCCCACGATTTGGAGAGCTGCGGCCATCTCGTTGGCGATGACCCCTGTGCCCAGAACCGCCCAGCGCAGCTTCCTGTTTTCGCTCATATCAAAAATCCCGCCTTTCCCATTAGTGGTAATGGGACGATTATATCACACTTTTTTCTTTTTCAGCAATCCCAGAAGGAACATGCCCACCACGGAACCGATGATGACGGCGGCGGCGTAGCCCAAGGGGTTGTGCATTACGGGGAATACAAACAGTCCGCCGTGCGGCGCGGGAGAGGCACAGCCGAAGGCCATGGACAGCGCGCCCGCCGCCGCGGAGCCCACGATGCAGGCGGGCAGCACATGGAGGGGATCGGAGGCTGCGAAGGGAATGGCGCCCTCTGTGATAAAGGAAAGACCCATGATAAAATTCACCGGGCTGGACTTGCGCTCGTCAGCGGTATAGCGGTTTTTGAAGAAGATGGTGGACAGGGCGATGGCGATAGGCGGGACCATACCGCCGGCCATGACCGACGCCATAACGGGGGAAAAGCCGCCCTCGGCCATAGCGATGGAAGCGGTACCGAAGACGTAGGCCGCCTTGTTGAAGGGACCGCCCATGTCAATGGCCATCATGCCGGCTACCAGGGCGCCCAGCAGCAGTGCGGAGGAGCCGCCCATGGAGTTCAGCCCGTTGATCAGGGCGTTGTTGAGCATTCCCATGAAGGGGTTGACGGCGCACATGAATGCGCTGACGGCCACAAGGCCCACCACAGGGTAGATCAGAATGGGCTTCAGGCCCTCCAGAGAATTGGGCATCCTGTCGCAGAGCCTGCGCAGAACCTTCATGAACCAGCCCCCCACAAAGCCGGCCAACAGCCCCCCCAGGAACCCGGCGGGGATGATGGGCACGGTGGGGTCCGCGAAATAGGCGAAGGTGGCGCCGCTGGCGGCCAGAGAGCCGCCCACAAAACCCACCATCAATCCCGGCCGGTCGGCAATGGACTGGGCGATAAAGGCGGAGAGAATGGGGACCATGAAGCTGAAGGCGATGTTTCCGGCCTTGTTGAAAAAGGCGGGCAGGGCCCAGGAGGAGCCGAAGGCGGCAGTACCCGCTGCGCCGCCGTCCAGCAGGAAGGACAGCGCCATGATGATGCCGCCGCCGATGACGAAGGGCAGCATGTGGGACACGCCGTTCATCAGGTGCTTATAGAGCTGGCGGCCCAGGCTCTCGGTTCCGGCGTCCTCCTCCGCGGCGGCGCCGTCGTGATGGTAGATGGGAGCCTGGCCGTCAATGATTTTGCGAATCAGCTCCTCCGGTTTGTTGATACCGTCGGACACCGGAACCCGCAGCACGGGCTTGCCGTCAAACCGGGCCAGATCCACGTTCTTGTCGGCGGCGATGATGATGCCGTCACACCCGGCGATCTCCTCTTTTGTCAGGACGTTCTTGGCGCCGCCGGAGCCCTGGGTCTCCGCCTTCACGCCGATGTTCATCTCCCGGCCCTTCTTCTCCAAAGCCTCTGCGGCCATGTAGGTGTGGGCGATGCCCGTGGGGCAGGCGGTGATGGCCAGCACCCGGAGCCCTCCGGCGTTCTCCGCGGGAGCGGCGGACGGCTCGTCGGGGTACTTGAGCCGCTCCTGGGTATCGATCAGGCGCAGGAATGTCTCCGTGTCCTCCGCCTCCAGCAGTTTCTGGCAGAACGCCCCGTCCATCAGCATAACCATCAGCCGGGAGAGCATCTCCAGGTGTACGTCGCCGCCGGCCTGGGGAGCCGCGATCATAAAAAAGAGCTTGGAGGGCAGTCCGTCGGGAGCTTCGTAGTCCACCCCGTCGGGGACGGTGATGGCCGCCAGCCCCGCCTCCTTCACGGCGGCACTCTTGGCGTGGGGTACCGCGATGCCGTTTCCGATGGCGGTGGAGCTCAGGGATTCTCGGGCCAGGATGTCGGCTTTGTAGAGTTCCCTGTCGGTGAGGCGGCCCGCCCGGTCCTGGAGGCTGACCAGCAGGTCGATGGCCTTGTCCTTGCCGGCAGGTGCGGCGTGGAGCTGGATGCCTTCGGCGTTCAACAGATCGGTAATACGCATGGTCGTGACTTCCTTTCCTGATTTGGTATGATTAAGTTTGATTAATTTTTTCCTGGTCTGGATGTTATCACATCGGATAATCAAAGTCAATCTTATTCAATCGAACCCGCTCACAAAAATCGGGCCTGTGTTTTGGCAATTTCCACAAATACCGCCTGGTCCAGACGCCCAAAAGCAAAAAAGGAGGGGCGCCGCAGCGTCCCTCCTCGTCGGACATCCATATCTCTGCATCCGCAGCCCCCTGTTCAATGCGGTCCGGCGTCCTCCGCAACCCCCTGCCCCACGGACGGCATGAGTCTCTCCTTGTTTTTGAGATAGAGCAAAAATCCCGTCAAATCCGCCAGAGCCCAGCCGATGGGAATGGACCACCAGATCCCAGCCGCTCCGACCTCCGGCAGAGGGGCCAGGGTGTAGGACAGGGCCACCCGGGTGCCCAGGGAGATCACCGTCAGCACCACGGAGACGGCGGGCCGTCCCAGGGCCCTGTACAGCCCGTAGAGGAGGAACAGGCACCCGATGCCGCAGTAGAAGGGCCCCACGGTGTGGAGATAGCGGACCCCCTCGGCTACCACGGCGGTTTCACCCGGATCAATGAAGATCAAAACCAAGGGCTCTGCCAGGAGGAACAGGATCAGCGACACCACAGCGCAGTAACAGACCACCGTCCCCACGCCGCAGCGGACGCCCCGCTTGATACGGTCAGCCTGCTTCGCGCCCATGTTCTGGGCGATAAAGGTGGAGAAAGCGTTCCCATACTCCTGCACCGGCATGTAGGCGAAGGCATCGATCTTCACACCGGCGGCGAAGGCCGCCATGACCCCGGTGCCGAAGCTGTTCACCAGCCCCTGGACCATCAGAATGCCCAGATTCATGACGGACTGCTGCATACAGGTCAAAAGGGAGTAGTTGGCGATCTCCCCCAGGCTGGCGCGCCTGACACGGAAGCGGCGAAACGCCTGCCGCAGACGCCTGTCCCGCAAAAAGGCATAGAGACCGAGTCCCAGACCGGAGACGTACTGGGCAATAATGGTGGCCGCGGCGGCTCCGGCGGTGCCGAAGGGATAGACCGCCACCAGCAGCAGATCCAGAGCGATATTCAGCGCCGTAGAGACGCCCAGGAATACCAGAGGCACCACGGAGTTGCCCAGCGCCTTCAAATAGGCGGCGAAAAAGTTGTACAGGGCGATGGCCGGAATCCCACAGAACACCAAGACCAGATAATCCCGGGTCATCTCCGTAATCTCCCACGGGATATTCATCCAGACCACAATGGCATCCACTCCCAGAAGGGAGACGGCAGTGAGCAGAGCCGCCACCGCCGCCGTCAGCAGGGCGGAAGCCCGGAGGCCCTCCTCCAGCCGCGCCTCGTCCCGGGTACCGAAGCACAGGGAGAACACCACTCCGCTGCCCATGCACAGTCCCAGCAGCACCGAGGTCAAAAAGGTCATCAGGGCAAAGGCGGAGCCCACCGCCCCCAAGGCGGCGGAGCTGACATAGTGGCCCACCACCCAGGTATCCACAATATTATAGCACTGCTGTAGGAGGTTCCCCAAAATCATCGGCAGCGCGAAAAAGCACATGGTGGGAAAGACGGCCCCTACCGTCAAATCTCTCTGCCTCATCAAAGCGCTCTCCTTCCGTATAGACAATACGCCTGGAAAAAATCACTGCGGTTCTTTCCAGGCCGGCGGCACAAAACACCCCCGGAGGCCGCGGCGGCTGCCGTGTGCGTACAGGGCAAACGCGCCGGGGGGAGCTTTCCCGGCCTCCCCGGCGCGCAGTTTCAGCGCTGTTCTATGGTACACAAGCTCCCTGGAAAAATCAATCTCCTTTTTGCGTGGCGGAGCGTTTCTCTCCATCCGGCCGCCGTACCTTCTCACGGTTCAGCAGCTGGGCGGACACCAGATCCAATTGCTCGATGGCCCGGTAGTTGTCTGTGAGGCTGCTCTCGTGGGGGACGGACTCCGGCTGTCCCCGGAAGACCAGCTTCAGCAAAATGGGCGTCAGCACCGCGCAGCCCACCACGGTGATGATGATAGGCGTCATCATGGCCTGGCTCATGACCCCCATGCTCAGCCCCCGGTTGGCCACAATCAGGGCCACCTCGCCGCGGCAGGCCATGCCCGCGCCCACCTGGGCGCACTCCATCCCCCGGAAGCCGCACAGCCGGGCCCCCAGGCCGCAGCCGATGACCTTGGACAAAATCGCCGTTGCCAACAGCAGCACGGAGAAGAGAATCAGCTGCCCGTCCAGGGATGGCAGCTCCACCTTGATGCCGATGCCGGCAAAGAACACCGGCGTCAGCAGCAGATAGCTCAGGGGCTCAAATTTGGACTGAATGTACTTTGCCTTGGGAGTGGAGGCCACGATGATGCCCGCAACAAAGGCGCCAATGATGTCCGCCACGCCGAAGAACTCCTCGGCGCAGTAGGCCAGCAGCAGGCAGATCACGAAGGCAAACACCGGATAACGGCGCAGATTTTTCCCCCTGGCGTGGGAGATCATCCAGCGGAAGGCCCGAATAGCCAGGAAGGAGACCACGATGGCGAAGACGAAGAACAGTACGATCTTCACCAGCACCAGCGTCAGGCTGCCCCCCTCCCCCGCAAGGCTTGCCACCACCGTCAGGGCGATCAGGCCCAGTACGTCGTCAATCAGGGCGGCGGCCAGAATGGTGCTGCCCACTTTGGTGTCCAGCCGGCCCAGCTCCCGCAGGGTCTCCACGGTGATGCTGACGGAGGTGGCGGTGAGGACAGTACCCAGAAACACGTTTTCCAGCATGGTGTTCCCCGGCAGCCAGCCGCACCGGCCCGCCAGAAAGCCGAAGCCCGTGCCCATGGCCATGGGCACCAGCACGCCGCACAACGCCACAAAAAAGCCGGGCTTCCCGGCGCTGCGCAGCTCCCGCAGGTCCGTACCCATGCCGGCGGTGAACAGAATGACAATGACTCCCATCTCACTGAGCTGGGAGAGGAAGGCCGTCTCCGACAGCACGTTCAGCACAGCGGGGCCCAGCACCAGACCCGCCAGCAAAGACCCCACCACCCGGGGCATCTGGAATTTGCCGGTGATAATTCCCAGGAATTTGGTACTCAGCAAAATCAAAGCCAAGTCCAGCAGATAGTGATAAGACATAAGGATGCTCCTTTGCTCCGCGGGACCCAACGCCTCGCGCAAACGTTTAAACTCTCGATTGTAACCATATCATAGCGTTTTCCGCCGGATTTTCAAGTGACGATTTGCACGAAAAGTGCCTCCGCTCTTTGTGGGATTTCCGGCGTGTCATGTCCCTTCCAGAATTTCCCGAACCGTCAGCACCCCGCCTGCCACGGAAAAGCGCACCTCCAGACCCCCGAAACCGAAGCCGTAGACCCGGTCCGGGTCCTCCTGATAATGGGGGCGGGGGTCCTGAGCCAGCACGCCCCGCAGGCTCTTCCGGCGGTCCGGGGGAACGCGCTCCAGCAGGTCCGGGGGAATTGCCACCTCCAGCGCCTCCCCGGCGGGGACGGCCGCAAAGCCCCCCAAAGCGTCGGGAATACAGTCGGCGTAGGGGAGATAGGGCTTGATGTCCAGCACCGGGGTGCCGTCCATCAGATCCGCCCCCCGGAGGCGGAGCACCGTCCCCCACTCCCGGGTGCGCTCCACCCCCGCCAGCCGGACGGCGGAGAGGGCAATGGGGTTGGGCCGGAAGGGAGAGCGGGTGGCGAAAACGCCCATCCGGACGTTTCCCCCCAGCCTGGGCGGGCGCACCGTGGGGGACCATTCCCGCCGCCTCGCCTGATGAAACACCCACACCAGCCACAGGTGGGAAAACCCCTCCAGCCCCCGCAGGGCATCCTCATTGCGAAACTCCGGCTCAAAGACCAGGGTGGACTCCAGGTCGTCCACCAGGCCGCTCTGCCTGGGCACACCGAATTTGGAGGGAAAGTCACTGCGGACATGGGCAATCACCCGCAGGGAAAACTCCTGGCTCATGGCACACACCGTCCTTTCTGCAGGGCCGCCCGGCAAAGGGCCGGCCCGGGCTCTTCGAAGACATTATACAAGAGCCCGCAGAAAAAGGGAAGAAAAAACAACGCCCCAAAGCATTTCCTGCTTTGGGGCGCCGGCCCTCCACGCCGGAGGGTTCACGTGCCGGCATTAAAAAACGCGGCCGTTTCGAACCATCTGGTCGTAGGTGTAGCCGTTCATCTGATTCTTGGTATAGCCGGTGGTGCCGCCGGTCAAGGCTTCTCCGGCGTCCCGGACGGCGCTGCGGGCCGCGTCGCCCACATCGTCCATGGTATCCATGGCGCCGTCCATCATGCTGCCGCCATTGCCGTCGTTGACGCCGCCGGTGACGGAGTCATCGGTCAGGCCGCCATTGCCGGCATCACCGGTCACAGAACCGTTGGTGGCGCTGTCGCCAACGCCGCCGGGCTGCTGGTCCTTGCCGCAGGCCGCCAGGGAAAACACCAGCAGCAGGGAGGTCAGCAAAAGCGCAAGACTTCTTTTCAACTCAGGGTCCTCCTTTGCGCGGGTAGTGTGCGCGATACCCAAAGGACCCGCCAAGGCCGCAGGAGCGGATGACCCGGCCCTGTCAGCCAACGGTATTGTCCCCGAAGGCGCACAAAAAAATCCCGGCAGTTTTTGAAATGCAAAGAGATTTTTGCCAGCGGACGGAATTGCCGCAGAGAGCATTTCCGCTGAAAAAACGGCGCTTTCCATAAAAAAAGGCCTTTTGGCGGTATAGAACAGGGCAAAAATGGTGTAAAATGCTAAAAAGGATTTTTTCTAAAAGAAGATTTTCACAAATGTTTGTGAAAAATACCGTTGACGAGATGGGAAAAAGCGGTTATGATGGTAACAGAAATTAACTTGACGCAGTCTGACTTGAACTTGCTGTAGAAAAGGAGAGCTGTAATATGTATACACAGGAAATCACTGTTAATAACGAAGTGGGCCTGCATGCCCGCCCCGCCACCTTCTTTATTCAGAAGGCCAATGAATTCAAGAGCGGCATCTGGGTGGAGAAAGAGGACCGCCGCGTCAACGCCAAAAGCCTTTTGGGCGTTTTGTCCCTGGGCATCGTAAAGGGCACTACCGTCACCCTGATCGCCGACGGCGCCGACGAGAAAGAGGCCGTGGGGGCCCTGGTGGAGCTGGTCAACGACAATTTCGGCGAGTAACCGTGCAACGCGCTTGATAAGGCGGCTTCTGCGGAAGCCGTCTTTTTTGTTGCGTCCGGAGATGATCTGTGCTATACTGCACGAAGATACTTTAAAACAGAGGAGAGAGTTCCATGTCCGTTCAGAGAAAGAGCATCGGTCTTTGTATTGTACTGTCCATCGTCACCTGTGGGTTTTACAGCCTGTACTGGCTGTACTGCATGGCCGAGGACGTAAACCTGGTGACGGCCCGCCCCAACGCCCCCTCCGGCGGCCTAGTGCTGCTGCTGACCATCGTCACTTGCGGCATCTATGGCCTCTACTGGCTCTACCGCGCCGGCGACGACCTGGACCGCCAGCGGATGAACCAGGGCCAGGCGCAGGGCCACCTGGGCATTCTCTACCTGCTGCTTGCCATCTTCGGATTCAGCATTATCTCCTACGCCCTGCTGCAGTCCGAGATCAACGAGTATGCGGCGGCGTAAAACGCTCCTGGCCGGCGCGGGCTTGCTCTGCGCCGGCCTTCTCTATGGCTATGTACTAATCCCCCTGGGCCTGCGGCTGCCCTGTCTCTTCCGGCAGGTCACGGGACTGCGCTGCCCCGGCTGCGGCGTCACCGACCTGTGTCTGGGACTGCTCCACGGCCGTTTTATTCCCGGGTACAACTGGGGGCTGGTGGCGGCGGCGCCTTGGATTCCCGGACTGCTGTGGGCCGAAAAGCACCGCCCCGGTGCCGCCAGAGTCCTGGCCTGGGTGCTGGCGGCGCTGCTGCTGGCCTGGGGTGTTCTGCGAAACCTTTGGGGCATCTGACACGCGTTTGAAGAGGAGGAACACCGTGACCCGTGACGAACTGAAGGAAAAAGCCAACGCCCTGCCTCTGTCCCCCGGGGTCTACCTGATGATGGACAAGACCGGAAAGGTCATCTACGTGGGCAAGGCAAAAAAGCTGAAAAACCGGGTAAGCCAATACTTTCAAGACAGCGCCTCCCACACCGCCAAGACGCGGCAGATGGTCTCCCAGGTGGACCACTTCGACACCATTTTTGTCACCAGCGAGTTTGAGGCTCTGGTGCTGGAGAACTCCCTCATCAAGCGCCATATGCCCCGCTACAACATCCTGCTGAAAGACGACAAGGGCTACCCTTTCGTGCGGCTCTCCAAGGAGACCTATCCCCGCTTCACCATGACCCACAAGTGGGCAAACGACGGGGCCCGGTACTTCGGCCCCTTTGGCGGCCGGTTTGAGACCCGCCAGGCCCTGGATGCGGTGCTCTCCGCCCTGCGCCTGCCCACTTGCAGCCGGAAATTCCCCCGGGATATCGGGGCGGAGCGGCCATGCCTCAACTTCCACATGGGCCGGTGCGATGGCTTCTGCCGCCCGGAGATGACGGCGGAGGAGTACCGCCGCCGCATTGATCAGGCGGCGCTGATGCTGGAGGGCCGGGCCAAGCAGCTCCTCAAGGAGATGACCGCCGAGATGGAGGCGGAGGCGGAGGCCCTGCGGTTTGAGCGGGCGGCGCTGCTGCGGGACCGGATCAGCGCCATCCAGGCCCTGGGCAAGAAGCAGACGGTGATCGCCGGTCTCTGCGCCGACACGGACATCTGGGGCCTCTACCGGGGCAGCGGCAAGTGCTGCTACGCCGTGCTGCACATGGAGGAGGGAAACTTGGCGGGCCGGGAGGCGGAGCTCTTCACCGCCCCTATGGAGGAGGACGAGACGGAGATACTCTCCGCTCTGACGGCCCAATACTACCTCCCCCGGGCCATTCTGCCCCACGAAATTCTCCTGCCCCAGGGGGCGGAGGAGGACTGCGAAAACCTCTCCCAGGTCCTTACCAAACGGGCGGGGCACCGGGTCTGGGTCCACGTCCCCCAGCGGGGGGAGAAAGCGGAGCTCCGCGCCATGGCCCAGCGCAACGCCGCCGAGGAGGCGGAGCGGGCCACCACTGCCCAGGAGCGGGTGGCTCACACCCTGGAGCTGCTGCAAAAGATGCTGGACCTCCCCACTCCGCCGGAGCGGATGGAGTCCTTCGACATCTCCAATACGGGAAAGAGCGACATTGTGGCCTCCATGGTGGTATACAGCGGCACCCGCCCGCTGAAAAGCGCTTACCGCCGCTTCCACATCAAGGAACTGGCGGAGGGGCACCCGGACGACTACGCCTCCATGCGGGAGGTGTTGCGCCGCCGTCTCCAGCGGGCCGCCGACGGGGACGAGAAATTTCTGCCCCTGCCGGACGTATTTCTCATTGACGGCGGCGTGACCCACGCCCAGGCGGCCCTGGGCGTGGCGGAGACCTTCGGCGTCACGGCGCCCATTTTCGGCATGGTGAAGGACGACCGCCACCGCACCCGGGCCCTGGTGACCCCGGAGGGCCGGGAGATCGGCATCGTGGGCAATCAGACGGTATTCTCCCTCATTGGACAGATCCAGGAGGAGACCCACCGTTTCGCCATCACCTTCCACCATGAGAGCCACAGCAAAAGCGCCACCCGCTCCGCCCTGGACAACATCCCCGGCGTGGGCCCCAAGCGGCGGCAGGCCCTGCGGAAGCATTTCGGCACTGTCAAGGCCATCCGGGAGGCGGATGTGGAGTCCCTGGCGGCCGTGGTGCCCCGGGATACGGCGGAGGCTGTCTGGAATCACTTTCACGCTCCGGAGGCAGAATAAGGAGGCTGCGGAATGTCACTACGGCAGAAGCTACTGCAAATCAGGGCGGACTGGGATAAGTGGGCGGACAGGCTGTCTATTGCCGTGGCTGTGTTCTTCGCCGCGGCCATCGTCTTTAATGTGGGGCTTTTCTTCTCTGTCCGCAGGACGCCCTCCTTTTTCGGCGCGGCGTTCAGCTGGCTGTACCTGATCTCCTGGTCCCTGGCGGCCATTCTGCTGCGGAACCAAGCCAGGTGGGTGAGGACCGCCCGGGCCGTCCGGTGGGCGGCTGTGGCCGCCATCCTCCTGGGCCTCGCGGCCGGCACCGGAGGCGGCATGGGTTTCCTCTCCGCCGTCTGCGTCATGCCCTACGCCGTGTTCACCTCCGCGTACAGCGGACTCGCTCCGGCGGCCTGGGTCAACTACGTTCTGCCGCTGGCCCAGGCGGCAGCGGCCTCCCTCCTCTCCCGCCGCCTGCGGCGGAGGACGAAAAATTCAGGCTGAGAAGATATTTCTTTCGCCTTTTGTATTGATGAATCCAGATCCCAGTGGTTTCACTGAGTCAATGCGGTGTCATGTCGGGGCTGCTTTAAGTGTCAATCAAAAGATGCAGGGTATTGCGTACAAGCGGACGCGTTTCAGCATATCGGAAAAATTTCTGAAAATGAATTCGGTCAAACACTGTCGGTTTGAAATAGCGGAAACCGCTGCTGCCAATTCCTTTTGAGGATTGATACAAATAACATTTCCGCTATTGCCGGCAGCAGCATAGCTTCCTCTGCAAATCCCGATTTATCGGGCATTCATTTATAATAAGGAAACGATCTCTCCGGTATTTTATCAAAGAATTTAGAAAAGCAGCTTTGGTTAACGCAAAAGGCAGCGGGGATGCAAATAAAATCAGCTTTTTAAAAACAGCAGACAGGCGGCGGGCCAGATTGGCCTGCCGCCTGTTTTATATAGTCAGAACCGCCGGAAAAACCGCCTCCGGAGCCTCTGCCGCCACAGCAGCGTCAGCCGCTCCAGGGCCAGGTCCATCACTATGAACGTGACGTTGGCCAGGACCAGCAGCACCAGCCCAAAGATGCCCGTGGCATCCGGCTCCTGCGGCAGGCCCAGCAGACGCCAGATCGCGTCGTAGAGCAGGAGGCACACTGCTGTGCATACGGTAATTTTGACCGCCGTACGTGCCAGCCGGGAGGGGAGTTTTGCCAGCTTTGGCCGCAGGAGGGGATACCACCCGAAGCACAGGTACACCAGCGCCGCCTCCGGGTCCGGGTCCAGCAGCAGCGCCAGGAGGGACACAACAACCCACGCCCCAGCGGCGTACCGGGAACCGTACTCCTCCAGCACCGGCAGCAGCGCCGCCATGGCCAGCATGGGCGCACAGAAGGTGGCGGCGGGCACCACGCCCCCCAGGGTCAAAAGCGCCGCCGCCAGAGCGCAGAGGACTCCGCAAAGGGCGGTCCGGCGGCTCTTCATGGGCGGATCTCCTTGTATTTCAGCTTGTAATAGCTCCACTGCCGCCACCGGGCGATGTCCGCCGCCAGTTCCCCGGCGGGAGACGTAAACGCAGTTCCCTCCATGGGCAGGCAGGTGTCCTTCTGCACCACGGGGACCTGCCGCCGGAGCTGGTTCAAAAAGTCAAACCAGGGGCTCTCTCCGGTCCGGCCTGTCAGCTCCAGCAGCGCCGCCCCAAGGAAGCAGGCGGAGATCCGGCCGTCTGGCCGCAGGTCCAGCGCCGCCGCGGCATTCTCCCAGTCCAGGGCCTCCGCTGCAGCGTCATTGGCCCAGATGACATAGGGGGTCTCATAGGCCGTCAGGTTCTCCTGCCCCTCCTGGCCGGGGATCACATCCAGCCCCAGCTGGCGGTATCCGATCTGATTGTCTCCCAGATAGGGCAGGTGGTCCCCCCAGAACGCCAGCACCACCGGCTCCGGCCTGCGGGAGAAGTAGTCCACCAGGCGGCCCAGCATGGCGTCGGCATCCCGGACCCCTTCGGCATACACCGCCAGCATGGTCTCCACCTCTTGCGAAAGGGCGGCGGAGGTCCGGAGGGGCGGGAAGTCATAGTCCGGGCCGTATTTCTCGGCGGTATAGGCCATGTGGTTCTGAATGGTGGTGGTGTAATTGCACAGCCATTGGCCATTGGCCACGGCCTCCTCGAACTTCTCCTCAATGAAGCCCGCCATATAGTCGTCGGTGACCCAGCGGCCCTTGTATTCCAGCTCCTCCATCTCGTCGGCGAACACCGTCTCCGCCGCTCCAAGCCAGCGGTAAACGTTCTCCCGGTTGTAGAACCAGTCGTCGCCGGGGTGGAAGAAGGAGGTGTGATAGCCGTCGCCGGCAAAGACCCGAAGGACGCTGTCCAGATTCCGGTTCACGGTCCGCATGGCGGAGGTGGCGGTGGCGGAGAGGGCGTTGGTCTGCATTCCTGTCAGCACGTCGAACTCCGTGTTGGCAGTGCCCCCGGCAAAGCCCGGCACCACCACACGGCCGGAGAGGGCGTGGGGGTCCTCCCGCAGGGCATGGAGATTGGGCAGCGGGTCCTCTGACGGTCCGTAGGTGAATACAGGGTCATCGGTGATGTTGGAAAAGCCCTCGTTCATCACCATGACGAGGTGGACATCCGCCCCTAAACCGGACCGGTCTCCGGTCTCCCATCCGGCGGCCTCGGACCGGCTGAATCCCTCCGGCTTGTCCACCAGATAGGTGGTGAACTGATGGAAGAAGCTGTATGGAAATCCGGTCTCGTTGAACATCGTGGACAGGTGATAGGGATTGGACGCGCCGATGGACTCGTACAGGCTGTTGGACCCTAGCAGCGTGACGGTTACCAAAACCAGCGCACCGAAGCTGGCGGCAGCGCCCAGCAGGCTCCCCCACCAGCCCCGGATCTTTTCCGCAGAAAGGGGCTGGTGCCCCACGAAAATGCCCAGCGCTGCCAGCGCCGCCGTGACCAGCAGCACCAGGGCAATGGCCTTCACCGGGTAGTGAATCTCGTAATTCCCCACAGCGCTGAAGACCTCCTTCAGCAGCGACAGATCCCGGGGGAACACCGGCTCGTCCCGGACCTCGATCTTCACCCGGTTGGCGATGG
>NZ_CAJULS010000038.1 GCF_910587525.1 uncultured Oscillibacter sp.
GGATTGAGACTGCCAAATTTCCGGGCACCGTCTGAGAACAACCCCCGTATTTTGGGCGAATTTGACCCCCGCAGTCAAATTCGTCCCTGGCGTTCTCTTAATCAGGGCCCCGCCGGAGCCCAGCGAAGCGGGTCCGGTGGGGAGAGGAGGAAGGAACGGAGCTTGAGCGGAATTTTCGGCGTCAGCCGGAAATGCAGCGGCGGAGTTTCTTCCGACGAGGACCGTGCACGGCCCGTTTTCTTTTTTCTCCACAAGCGGAGAAAAAAGAAAATGGGGGGTGCAAATGCACCAGCCATCCTCATGGCTGAATCTCCCGCCCCCGCCGCAAGGCGGGCGAACAGCCCCCCTTGGCCAGCGGGCAAAAATCAAATCTCGTCGAAGAACTTGGCGTGAATCGCCTTCACAGCCCGGTTCACATCCTCCTCGTCCAGAAGGACGGACACCCGAATCTCCGAGGTGTTGATCATCTGGATATTGATCCCCGCCTCATAGAGCGCCTCGAACATCTTGGCGGCCACGCCGCAGTTGCTGATGAGCCCCACTCCCACGATGGACACCTTGCCGATGCCGGCGTCCGTCTCAATGTGGTCGAACCGCAGCGCGGCCTTGTGCTCGTTGAGGATGTCCTCCGCCTCCGTCAGGTCCTTCCGGTGGAGGGTAAAGGTGATGTCCTTGGTCTCCTCCCGGCCGATGGACTGGAGGATCACGTCCACATTGATGTTGTGCTTGCTCAAAAGGTCAAAGACCTGGAAGGCGACGCCGGGGTTGTGCTCCAGGCCAATGAGGGCAATGCGGGCGATGCTGGTATCCTTCGCCACGCCGGCAATGTTGGTTTTCTCCACTTTTGCGACCTCCTTAACTTTCGTGCCGGGCTTGCGCTCCAGGCTCGACAACACTTCCAAATTCACTCTGAACTTCTTGGCCAGCTCCACGCTGCGGTTGTGGAGCACCTGGGCCCCCTGAGACGCCAGCTCCAGCATCTCGTCATAGGTGATTTCCTCCAGCTTCCGGGCCGTGGGAACCAGGCGGGGGTCCGTGGTGTACACGCCGTCCACGTCGGTGTAGATCTGGCACAGGTCCGCCCGGAAGGCCGCCGCCAGGGCCACGGCGCTGGTATCGGACCCGCCCCGGCCCAGGGTGGTAACGTCGCCGTTGCGGTCCACGCCCTGGAAGCCGGTGACGATCACAATGCGGTGCTGGTCCAGCTCCGACTGAATGCGCTCGGAGTCGATCTTCTTGATGCGGGCGTCGGAGTGGACGGTGGTGGACTGGATGCCCACCTGCCACGCCGCCAGGGACACGCAGGGCAGGCCCATGCTCTCCAGGGCCATGGCGCACAGGGCCACGGAGATCTGTTCTCCGGTGGAGAGGAGCATATCCATCTCCCGCTTGGAGGCATGGGGATTGATCTCCTCCGCCTTGGCGATCAGGTCGTCGGTGGTATCTCCCTGGGCGGAGAGGACCACGATCACGTCGTTGCCCTCCAGATAGGTCTCCGCGATGATGCCCGCCACGTTCCGCAGCCGCTGGGCATCCCGGACGGAGCTGCCGCCGAATTTCTGCACAATCAAACTCATAGCTGTGTTTCCTTCTTTACCTCGAAGTCGTCATGGATGTACGCGGGAGAGCGCTCTCCCGCCTGTTCCATTATACGCGTTCCGCCCGGCCCTGGCAGTGGCCGGAACCTGTATTCATAACCGCAGAATACAGATTCACAGCACCCGCATACAGGAGAGCACGTTCAGGCAGCGGGACTGCCGCCGGGCGTCCAGCCCGGTGATGGGGTCTGTCAAAAAGGCGGTCTCGCCGTCCTCGGAGAGGACCTCCACCTGGCCGAAGGCCATGGCCGCGTCAGCCAGACTGCCCTCGATGCGGTAGTAGTACCGGGTCTGGAGCTCCAGCGGGTCCTCAAAGCCCCCCGTCTCCGCCGACCAGCCGATCTCCTCCCGGCGGGGGCTGGCCTGGAGGGCCTCCATCACATCCGCCACGCAGGCGGAGGCGGTGGGCATCTCCCCGGCCCCCCGGCCATAGAACATGACCTCCCCGGTGGCGTTGCCCCGGAGCACCACGGCGTTGAACACGTCCTCCACTCCGGACAGGGGGTTGTCCTCCGGGATCAGGTGGGGGGCCACGTAAGCCGTGCGCCCGCCGCCGGGCATCCGCACCGCCCGGCCCAGCAGCTTCACCCGGTAGCCCGCCCGCTGGGCCACCTTCACATCCCGCAGGGAGATTTTGGAGATCCCCTCCACGGGTACTTTCTCCGGGTCCACCTGGCGGCCAAAGGCCAGGTCCGCCAGAATGCAGATCTTCCGCCCGGCGTCAATGCCCTCCACGTCGGCGGTGGGGTCCGCCTCGGCGTAACCCTTGGCCTGGGCCTCCCGCAGGGCGTCGGAGAAGAAGGCCCCGGTGCGGACCATGCGGGTGAGGATATAGTTTGTGGTGCCGTTCAGAATACCGTACACCTCGTCGATGCGGTTGGCGGCCATGCACTGGGTCAGGGGATGCAGGATGGGGATGCCGCCGCCCACGCTGGCCTCAAAGAGGTAGTTCACATTTTTCTTCTTTGCCAGGGCCAGCAGCTCGCAACCCCTCTCCGCCACCAGCTGCTTGTTGGCGGTGACCACGTGCTTTCCGGCGCTCAGGGCCCGCCTGGTATACTCATAGGCCGCCTCCACGCCGCCGATGGCCTCCACCACCACCCGGATGGCGCTGTCCTCCTCAATTTTTGCAAAGTCACCGGTCATCAGCTGGCGGAAGGGGCCGTCCCGGAAGGTCCGCACCAAAATGGCCTTCACCTGCAGCGGCTCCCCCAGCTTGCGCTCAATCTGCCGGGCGTTCTCCGCCACTACCTTGGCAACGCCGGTGCCCACGGTGCCAAACCCCAATATGGCAATCTGTATCATTGAAAAAACCTCTCTAATCTATCATTTCCGGTTCCGCGCCCCAGCGGGAGATACAGCGCTACCCCGCCAGAATCTCGAATTTCACCACGCCGTCCACGTTTCCCGCGTCCGCCACCAGCTGCTCCAGGGACTCCGCCATCTCGCTGGTCTCGGCGGAAATGGTCACGGCGGCGCAGCCGTTGGTGGGGATGCTCTGGTTGATGGTCAAAATGTTGGCCCCGGAGGCGGCGAACACCGCCAGCACCCGGGAGAGCACGCCGGCAGAGTCCTTCAGCATGGCCTGAAAGGTGATGATATGCTCCGACTTCATGTCGTTGAAGGGGCGCACAGAGTCCTTGTACTTGTAGAACGCGCTGCGGCTGATGCCCGCCAGGCGGGTGGCCTCCCCCACAGTATCCGCCTCTCCGGCCTGCATCATCCGCTTGGCCTCCGCCACTTTGACAAAGATCTCCGGCAGCGCGTCCGCGGCCACGATGTAGTATTTGATGGTCTTGCCCATTCCGTCCGCCTCCTACGGTCATTTGTCCGTTTATCCCGACTATCGTACCACAATTCTTCCGTCAAAGCAACCAAAACCGAGAAAACTCCTTTGTGGGAAACAGGGAAAGTTCCCCCGAAATGTCCGTTTACGGTGGGCAGATTGCCGAGAGTTGGGGACAGTGAACGCCGCGGGCCGTCAGGCCCGCGGCGTTTTCCGTCAGCTCTCACTTCTCAGATTCATACAGGGCCTTCATGCCCCGGTAGGTCTCCCAGCAGTCCAGCTTTGCCACCGTCTCAAAGGGGGCGTGCATACTCAGCACCGGCACGCCGGCATCCAGAGTGGTGATGTTGCGGTTGGCCATATACATGGCCACGGTGCCGCCGCCGCCGGCGTCCACCTTGCCCAGCTCCGCGATCTGCCAGGCCACGCCCGCGCTGTCAAAGACCTGCCGGACATAGGCCACGGTCTCGGCGTCGGCGTCGGAGGCGCCGGACTTGCCCCGGGCTCCGGTGTACTTGCAAAGGCCCACGCCGTAGTTGAGATAGGCGGCGTTGCGCTTTTCGTACACGTCGGCGTAGTCCGGGTCGTAGGCGGCGGTGACGTCGGCGCTGAGGCAGAAGGACTTCTCAAAGCAGGCCCGGACAGGCACGCCCTGGGCCCCGCACAGGTCCTCCATAAAGGTGTCGAAGGCGGCAGACTGCATTCCCGTCACGCCGTCGGAGCCGATCTCCTCCTTGTCCGCCAGTACGCACACGGCGGTACGGGCGGGGGTCCGCTCCAGGTCCAGCAGCGCCCGCAGGGCCGCGTAGGCGCACACCCGGTCGTCGTGGCCGTAGGCGCCGATCATGCTGCGGTCCAGGCCGATATCGCAGGCATTCACCGCCGGCACAGCCTCCAGCTCCGCGGAGGCGAAGTCGTCCTCCGTGATGCCGTACTTGCCGTTCAGCAGCTTCATCACCGCCAGCTTCACCCGGCCGCTGTCCTCCTCGCCGCCGATGGGGCGGCTGCCCAGCAGCAGGTTCAGCGTCTCGGCGGGGATGGCCGTGGCCAGGGGCTTTTTGGCCTGCTCCGCCCCCAGGTGGGGCAGCAGGTCCGTGATGACCAGCCGGGGGTCCCCGGAATCGCCGCCGATATTCACCTGCACAGCGGTCCCGTCCCGCAGGGCCACGACGCCGTGGAGCTCCAGGGGGATGGTCACCCACTGGTACTTGCGGATGCCGCCGTAGTAGTGGGTCTTGAAGTAGGCCAGCTCCGCGTCCTCATAGAGGGGGTTGGGTTTCAGGTCCAGACGGGGGGAGTCAATGTGCGCGGCGGCAATCTGGGCGCCCTCCGCCAGGGACCGCTCCCCGATGCAGGCCAGCAGCACCGCCTTGCCCCGGTTGCTGAGATACACCTTGTCCCCCGCGCTCAGAGCCATGCCCCGGGTATAGGGCCGGTAGCCCCGCTCCTCCGCCAGGCGGATCACCTCGGCGGCGCAAAGCCGCTCCGTCTTGCCCGCATCTAAAAAGGCCTTGTACCCATCGCAGTAGGCCTCCATGGCCGCCTGATCCAGGGGACGGTCATAGCCGTTTTTCTTAGTGGACAAAAGTTGCTTTTTCAATTCCTTGAACTCTGTATTTTCCATCTCGGCACTCCTCTTGATATGATCGATATAGCATCTGACCTCTCAGATCTTTTTATTCTGCTTCTCCTCCCGGACGCCCCGGATCAGCCGCCCGAAAAACCGCCGGGCCATTCTCTGGAACTCCTCCGGGGTGTCGGCGTCGTTGCTGAGTTCGCAGCTGCACTTGCCCCGGTAGTATTCGTCCGGCTTCTGGGCGGTGACCCGCATCCGGGCATACCGCTCCGTGATATTGTCCCGGGCCATAATGCGCCGCACCCGCAGCTCCGTGGGAGAGGTGATGGCCACGGTCCGGTCGCAGACGATGTCCAGGCCGCTCTCCAGCAGGTTGATTGCGTCGATGGCGCAGACGCTGTCCCCCGCCTCGTCCAGCCGCCGCTGGATCTCCGGCACCAGGAAGTGGTAGACGATGGCGTTGAGCTTTTCCAGCTGCTCTTTCTTCATGAAGACCTCCTGCCCCAGCTTCTCCCGGTTCAGGGAGCCGTCCGACCGGAACACGCCGGGGAAGGCGTTGGAGATGTCCTTCTGCATTTCCTCGTCCCTGGCCAGCATCTCATGGTAGACCTGATCGCAATCCAACACCACGGCGCCCAGCTCCCGCAGCACCGCCAGGGCGCTGCTCTTCCCCGCGCCGGTGCCGCCGGTGAGCCCCAGGACGATCTTCTCACTGTCGGCCTCCACCTCATGGAAGCCCGCTGCCTTTTTCAGCCGGTTGGCCACGGCCAGACCCAGCCCCTGCCCGTCGGGGCACTGGGTGTAGATCTCCGTTACTTTGGTGGCGTCAAAGGCCCGCAGGGCCTCGAACACCCGCTGGGCCTGAATCAGCTTGTCCTCCACCGGGCCGAGGGGATGGACCACCTGGTCCGGGAACATGCGGACATACTCGTCAAAGCAGATCACGCCGGTGGTGGGGCCCGCCCGGCGCTTGATCTCCTGGGCAGACTTGGCCGGCGCGCCGGTGACCACCGTCACCGGTGCCTTGGGGGCGTAATGGCGGTATTTCATACCCGGGGCCCGGGGGCGCTCCCCCTCCGCCATCTGGCCGGTGACAACCCTGTCTATGGCGATGGGCCCGATGAGCCGCTCCAGCTCCTCCAGCGGCAGCCCGCCGGGGCGCAGCAGCCGGGGGGGCTCGCAGGTCATGTCCAGAATGGTGGACTCCACGCCCACCACGCAGGGTCCGCCGTCCACCACGCCCTCGATCCTGCCGTCCATGTCCTCCAGCACGTCTTGTGCGCTGGTGCAGCTGGGCCGGCCGGAGAGATTGGCGCTGGGGGCTGCCACCGGCACTCCCGCCTCCCGGAGGATGGACAGCGTCACCGGGTGGTTGGGGCAGCGGACCGCCACGGTGTCCAGCCCTGCGGTGGTCACATCCGGCACCAGCTCGCCGCGCTTTAAAATCATGGTCAGGGGGCCGGGCCAGAACTTCCGGGCCAGCACATAGGCCATGGGAGGGATATCCCGGCAGTACCGGGGCAGCCACTGGGCCCCGGTGAGGTGGAGAATCAGGGGGTTGTCCTGGGGCCGTCCCTTGGCCTCAAAGATCCGCCGGACAGCGCCCCCATCCAGGCCGTTGGCCCCCAGGCCGTACACCGTCTCCGTGGGAATGGCCACCAGGGCTCCGTCCCGCAGCAGCCGGGCGGCGGCGGAGATGTTGTCCTCAATGGTCTTCTGCTGTCCCTTCGTGTCCCGCAGGTCAAAATACAACGTATGCATACTCTTCGCCTCTATCTCTCTAGTGGGTTTCCACCCGCTGTTTTCTCCGTGTTCAGGCCCTGTTTGAAAAATGGCCTTAACCGTTCTCTCCGCGGCGGAGCTTCTCCGCCTGATCGGCGGTGACCAGCGCGTCGATGAGCTCGTCCAGCGCGCCGTCCATGACGGCGTCGATCTTGTAGAGCGTCAGACCGATGCGGTGGTCCGTCACCCGGCCCTGGGGGAAGTTGTACGTCCGGATGCGCTCGCTGCGGTCGCCGCTGCCCACCTGACTGCGGCGCTCGGCGGTATACTCGCTCTCCTGCCGCTCCCGCTCGGCCTCGTACAGCCGGGAGGCCAAAAGGCGCATGGCCTTCTCCCGGTTCTGGAACTGGCTCCGCTCCTGCTGGCACTCCACCACCGTGCCCGTAGGCCGGTGGATCAGCCGCACGGCGGAGGAGGTCTTGTTCACGTGCTGTCCCCCGGCGCCGGAGGCCCGGTAGACCTGCATCTCCACGTCGGCGGCGTCCAGGTGCACGTCCACGGCCTCCATCTCCGGCAGCACCGCCACGGTGGCGGCGCTGGTGTGGACCCGGCCGCCGGACTCCGTCTCCGGCACCCGCTGAACCCGGTGGACGCCACTTTCAAATTTCAGCCGGGACCAGGCGCCCCCGCCCTCGATGAGCACGCTGCACTCCTTTACGCCTCCCAGCTCCGTCTCGTTCAGGCTGACCACCTCGGTGTGCCAGCCCCGGCTCTGGGCGTACATGGTGTACATCCGCAAAAGCGAAGCGGCAAACAGGGCGCTCTCCTCGCCGCCGACGCCCCCCCGCAGCTCCATGATGACATTCCGGCTGTCGTTGGGGTCCCTGGGCAGGAGCAGAATTTTCAGCTCCTCTTCCAGCCGCCGGCACTCCTCCCTAGCGGCGGCCAGCTCCTCCTGGGCCAGATCCCGCAGCTCCGGGTCGTGGAGCAGCGCCTCGGCCCCCTCCTGGGCGGCCGAGGCGGCCTCCCAGCGGCGAAAGGCCTCCACCACGGGCCCAAGCTCCTTCAGCTCCCGGTTGATGTCCCGCAGGCGCTCCGCGTCGCCGTAGACGGCGGGGTCCGCCAGCTGGGCCTCCAGATCCTCATGCCGCAGGGCCAGCCCTTTCAGTTTTTTCAGCATCGGCGCACGCTCCTCTCCTCAAAATCTCACAAAGAGGGAAAGACGCTACCACCGGCCCTCCTTCAAAAATTCCTGGGTCTGGCGCAGAAACTCCTCCTGCCAGAACTCGTAGCCCACGGAGCCGACGCGCAATGACGCCGCCGTCCGGTGGCCGCAGGGGGCGTAGAGATCCATCTGCTGAAAGACGTCCTCGTTCTTATCCTCGCTGCCCCGGGTAATGACGTAGGAGGCATTGCGGATATCCCTGCCGTTCTGCTTCAAAAATCCCCGCACCGGGGCGCTGCACCGCCCGGCCCACACCGGCGTGCCCACGATCACCAGCCGGTAGTCCGAAAGGGGCCACTTGCTCTTGTACTTCACCTTGGGACTGCTGCGCCGCACGGCGTCCAGCCCGCTGCGCAGCCACCCCTTGGCGCCGCTGCGGTCCACGCCGTCCTCCAGCTCCACCAGCTCCGCGTCCAGAGCCCTGGCGATCTCCTCCATGGCACGTTTGGTATTGCCCGTCCGGGAGTAATACATACATAACACGTTGTTCCAGGCCATGCTCGTTCTCCTAATCTATGCAATCTGCAAAAGTTCGGTCAGCGGACCGCCGTATCCTCAAGCGGCAAACGGCCGCCGGGGGCGGTATTGTTGAATTTCGCCGCAAATGTCTACCAGTCGAAAAGGGCCGTCTTCACCACCGCGAAGGCCTCCCGGACGTAGTAGTTGGCTGTGAGCCACCACCAGGGCAGCTCCGCCGGGACGTCTACGATGTGAAGGCCCTGCCGCTGGGCGATCAGGTGGGCGCGGAAGCAGTGGAAGTCGTTGGTCACCACGGCGATCACCGCCGTCTGTGTGTCAATCCCGTAATCCTCCAGAATCTCTTTGGAAAACCGGAAGTTCTCCGCCGTGCTGGTGGAGCGGTCCTCCAGAAGATAGCGGGCGTTCCGCGATTCGCTGTTGGTCCACAGCGCCCGGCGCATGGCCTCCGCCTCCGTGACAGCCTCCCCGGGGCCCTGGCCGCCGGAGAGCACCACCGGCACATCCGGGTGCTTCTCCAGATAGTCCGCCGACGCCCGGATGCGGCTCCACAGCGCCGCCGAGGGCGTCTCGCCGTTGACCCCGGCCCCCAGGACGATGACCGCATCCACGGGGACGGCGGAGTTGTCCGCCTCCCCCCGAAAGACCACGACGGTCTCAATGGAGACCAGCAGGACCAGCACCAGGGCCGTACCGGCGAGGAAGAGGCGGTAGAGCCAGAGGGCGGGGCGGCAGGTCTTTGCCCAGCGGCGCAGCAGGAGGCCGGTGACCCACAGGGCGGCGGCCCCCAAAAACAGAAAGCCGGTGAAGCGCATCCCGTTGGGAATCACAACGAGGGCAAGGCCCAGGAGGAGCAGGAGCGCGATGAGAATCGATTGTGTTTTTTTCTTCATGGTTCTTCTATTTACAGTCTCTCTATCGTCTTTTGTCGGTTCTTTCTATTTTGATGCTCCGGGAGAGGCACCGGCTTTGCCCCGCCTCTCCCCGATGGTACTGGGGCTCTGCCCCTGGAACCCCGCCGCGTGGGGAAAGGAGGAAGGAACAGAGCGGACAGAGCTTTCTCCGCAGGAGGAAGCGCAGCAGAGCGGCGTTTCTTCCGGCGATGAAAAGGTGGACGAAACTTTTAACGCTTTACTCCCCGGCCTCTTCGCTGAGCTGCTCCCACTTCTCATACAGTGCATCCAGCTCCGCCTGGGCCGTCTCCCGCTCCGCCGTCAGCGCCGTCAGCTTCTCATAGTCGCAGGCGGCGGCCTCCATGTCCCGCTCCAGGGCGGCGATCTCCTCCTCCGCCCTGGCGATATCCCGCTCGCAGATGGTCAGCTGCCGCCGGGCGTTCTGCTGGGCCCGGTTGCCCCGGACGGGGCGCTCCGCCGCCTTTTTCTCCGGCGCGGGCTTTACGGGCTCCGCCCGCTCCGCCTCCTCCCGTGCCTTCTCCTGGCGGTACTGGGCAAAGCCCATGGGGTAATCCGTGATGGTCCCCTCCGCCAGCTCCCAGATGCGGGTGGCGAAGCGGTTGATGAAGTACCGGTCGTGGCTGACGAACAGCAGCGTCCCGTCATAAGCCTCCACCGCCTCCTCAATCCACTCCCGGGAGGCGATGTCCAGGTGGTTGGTGGGCTCGTCCAGAATCAGAAAGTTGATCTCGCCGTCCATCAGCATACACAGCCGCAGGCGGCTCTGCTCCCCGCCGGAGAGCACGGACACCGGCTTGAACACGTCCTCCCCCTGGAACTCATAGGCCGCCAGCCGGTTCCGGGCGGACTGGGCCGAGAGGCCCCGCTTGGCCGCCATCATGTTCTCCACCAGGTTCCAGTCCGGATGGTCGAAATGAATGATCTGGGGCAGGTAGGCCAGCTTCACCTGGGGGCCTGTCCGGATGCGCCCACCGTCCGGGTACAGCTCCCCCACGATCATCTTAATCAAGGTGGACTTTCCGGTGCCGTTGTCGCCGATGAGGGCGATGCGCTCGCCCCCCTCCACCTTTAATGTGATGCCCTCAAAGAGGCGCTTGTCCCCGTAGGCCTTGGCAAGGCCCCGGATGCCCAGCACCTCGTCGCCGTGGAACTCCGCGGCGGTGAAGCGGGCGTCCATCTTTTTGGCCTTTGTGGGCTTTGCCGTGGTGCGCATCCGCTCGATGCGCCGCTCGATGTTGACGGCCCGGCGGTAGGTCTTGTCCATGCCCATGAAGGCCCAGAGGCGCAGCTGCTCCGCCGCTTTCTCCAGTTGCTGGATCTTGGCCTGCTCTTTCTGGTACTGCTTCATGCGCTCCTGGTAGCGGCGCTCTTTTTCCACGGCGTAGAAGCTGTAGTTCCCGCTGTAAAACTCCGCCTTACCCTCCTGAATCTCAATGACCCGGGTCACCACCCGGTCCAGGAAGTACCGGTCGTGGGAGATGGCCACCACGGTGCCCCGGAACCCCCGGATATACTCCTCCAACCACTCCGTGGCGTGGAGGTCCAGGTGGTTGGTGGGCTCGTCCAGCAGCAGAATATCCGTGTCCTCCAGAATCAGGCGGCCCAGGTTCACCCGGGTCTTCTCCCCGCCGGAGAGACTGTCAAAGAGCTGGCTCCGCATCTCCGGGGAGATGGAGAGGCCGTTGGCGATCTTGTTCACGGCCACGTCCGTGTCGTAGCCGCCGAAGACCTCAAACCGCTCGCTCAGGGCCCCGTACCGCCGCAGCAGCGCCGGGTCCGTCTCCCCCGCTGCCATCCGCGCCGTCAGGGTCTCCATCTCCTCCGCCAGCTTCGTAAGCCGTCCGAAGGCGGAGCGCAGCACGTCCTCCACGGTGTGGCCCGGGGGGTAAACCGGGATCTGGGAGATGAGGCCCACCCGGCGGCCCTGGCCCAGGGCGACCTGGCCCTCGTCATAGTCCAGCTCCCCGGTCAATATCTTAAAGAGGGTGGTCTTGCCCGCGCCGTTTTTACCCAGCAGGCCCACCCGCTCCCCTTGGTCAATCTGGAAGGTCAGGCCGTCCAGAACATTGTGCCCCACCTCAAAGGACTTGACCAGGGAGTTCACTTGTATCTCAATCATAAGCCTCTTTCAACTGCTCCACCAGCCACTCAAAGTGCATGGCGTGGGACGCCTTCACCAGCACGGCCGTGTCCGGCCCCAGCTGCTCCAGCAGCTCCGGCAGAGCCTCCTCTTTTGTGGAAAAGTGCAGAACGGTTCCTCCGCTCTCCGCGGCGCCGTCGGCGATGCGGACAGCCTTCCCGCCGATGGCGATCATGAAGTCCATCCCCAGCATGGCCGCCAGGGCGCCCACGTTGTAGTGGGCCTGATCCGTCAGGCTCCCCAGCTCCCCCATGTCCCCCAGCACGGCCACCTTCCGGCCGCACTCGGTCTTTGCCAGCACCTCCAGCGCCGCCGTGACGGACTGGGGGTTTGCGTTGTAGCAGTCGTCCAGGATCAGCCGCCTGTCCGGCAGGCGCACCACCTGCATCCGGGACCCGGCGGGCTCGTAGCCCCCCACGCCCCTGATGATCTCCTCCCGGCTCAGGCCCAGCTCCTCGGCCACAGCCACCGCCATGGAGGCGGAGTAGGCCATGTGCTCTCCCGGGGCGGGGATGGACAGGCGGTAGACGTCCTTTTCTGTGGTCACAGTGCAGGTGATGCCCTCCACGCCGTGGTCAATGAGCTCCGTGATCCGGGCCTGACAGTGCTCTGACTGGCCGCAGCGCACGGTGCGGAAGGAGGTCTGAACCGTGTCCAGCAGGGCGTCGTCCCCGTTGAGGACCAGCAGCCCCCCCGGCTTCAGATTCTCCAATATCTCGCACTTAGCCTGAAGAATTCCCTCCCGGCTCCCCAGAAACTCCACGTGGGCGTCTCCGATGTTGGAGATAACGGCGATATCCGGCCGCACCATCTCCCCCAGGTAGCGGATCTCCCCGAAGTGGTTCATACCCGTCTCAATCACCGCCGCCTGGTGCTCCGGGGCAAGGCCCAGCAGCGTCAGGGGCGTGCCGATGTCGTTGTTAAAGTTCCCCGGCGTCTTGTAGACCCGCAGACGGGCCCCCAGCACCGCGGAGATCATCTCCTTGGTGGTGGTCTTCCCCACGCTGCCTGTGATCTGAACGAAGGGGATGGGGAACTTGTCCCGGCAGGCCGATGCCAAGGCCCGCAGGGCCAGGCGCGTGTCCGGCACCTCAATATAGAACTTGTCGGGCCGCAGCGCCGCCGGCAATCGGGCGCAGATGCACCCTGCCGCGCCGGAGGCCAGGGCCCCCTCTATAAAATCGTGCCCGTCAAACTTCTCCCCCACCCAGGGCAGGAAGAGACAGCCCGGCTGGATCTTTCTGCTGTCCGTAGACACAGCGGAGACAGCGGGCGCGTCCGCCCGGGGATTTCTCCACACGCCTCCCACGGCGGCGGCGATCTCCTGAACAGTCATGGGCTGCATAGGCTCAATCTCTCCTCTTCAAGTGGTAGGACCGCTGCACGATCTCCTCGCACAGGTCGGGGTAGGCAATCCCCACAGCCTTTGCCGCCTTTGGAATCAGGCTGCCCGGAGTCATCCCCGGCAGGGAGTTCACCTCCAGGCACCAAGCCCGTCCCTGGCCGTCCAGAATAAAGTCGGCCCGGGAGTAGACCTCCAGCCCCAGGGCCCTATGTACCTTCAGCGCCTGCGTCTGCACCAGCGCCGCCTCTTCCGCGGTGATGGGGGCGGGACAGAGCTCCCGGGCGCCCCCGGCCTGGTACTTGGCGGCGTAGTCAAAGTCCTTTTCCGCCGGCAGAATCTCAATAGGGGGCAGGGCCCGGTCTCCCAGGATAGGCACCGTCAGCTCCCGGCCGCGGATCCGCTCCTCCCACAGCACCTGGCCGCCGAACTGCCGCACCTGCACCAGCGCCTGCCGCAGCGCCTCCCGGCTCTCCGGCAGGAACACGCCCAGGGAGGACCCGCCGGTGGTGGCCTTGATCACGCAGGGCATGGGCAGCTCCTCCGCAAGCCCCGGCGCCTCCTCCGCCGTATACGCCAGCAGACGCCACTCCGGCGTGAGAATTCCGGCGGAGGCCATCATCCGCTTGGCCGCCGCCTTGTCCATGGCGATGCCGGATGCCAGATAGCCGGACCCGGTGTACGGCACGCCCAGAAGATCCAGGGCGGCCTGGATGCGGCCGTCCTCCCCGTCCTGGCCGTGAAGGCCCAGAAACACCATGTCCGCCAGCCGGCACAGCTCCAACACGTGGGGCCCGATGCGGCTGGGACTCTGGTCCCCCCGGCTCCGCCGGACGGCCTCCAAATCCGGGGCCGTGGGGTCGATCCGCGCGTCGGGGCACAGGCCGTCCGCCGCATCAAAGAGGCTCTCCGGGTCCTCCGGCAGCGCCTCCAGCCCCAGAAACATATCTGCAAAAATGGCCCGGTGGCCCCTCTCCCGCAGGGCCCGGCATACGCCGCACCCCGTCACCAGGGAGACCGCCCGCTCGGCGGAAAGGCCCCCGGCCAGCACAACGATCTTCACCGTCACTCATCCTTTCAATCCGGAGCAGACAGCTCCACACATAACAATACTATTATAATCCCATCCAGTTTAACACAAACATCCGGGGAATACAACCATAAAAATGCCGCCTTTTCCGGTCGGTCCGGTCACAGGCGTACAAGTCTTTTGGAAAAAGAAGACGGGAAACTGTCAGTTTTGTCTATTGCAGGACGGCGGGAAATCCGGTACAATAGGTATGACCTTTCAAGAGGGTATTACCTATTTTACATCGAGGTGAGCGGAATGAGCACCCAGCCGACCCAGAACAGAACCATCCGCACCCAGCTGCTGTCCGATATGCGCAGCGGGATCTACGCCGCCTGCGAACGTCTGCCCCGGGAGAGCGTCCTGGCGGAGACCCTGGGCATCAGCCGCACCCAGCTGCGGGACATCCTGGCCTCCCTGGAGCGGGAGGGCTTCATCACCCGCCGGCACGGCGTGGGCACCATCATCAACCGTCATGTGCTGAACGTCCACACCCGCATGGACATTGAGGTGGAGTTCCTGGACATGATCCGCCGCAACGGCCACAGGGCGGAGGTAGCCTACGTCCGGGTGTCCAACGGCGAGGCGGACGCAAAAATTGCCGCCCAGCTCCGCATCGGCGAGGGCGCGCCCATCCTCCGGGTAACCCGGCTGTGCACCGCCGACGGCGTCCCCGCCATCTACTGCGAGGACGTGGTGGACAAGTCCCTGGTGCAGGCGGAATACACGGAGAGCGACCTCAAGCAGCCCATCTTCCACTTTCTCCAGGAGTTCTGCGGCGTATACCCCTATCTGGACCTGGCGGACATCCGGGCCGTGGCGGCGGACGCCGCCCTGGCGGAGATCTTCCGGATTCCCGTGGGAACACCCCTGCTGAACATGGACGAGGTGGACTACGACATCGACGGCAACCCGGTGTTCTGCTCCATGGAGTACTTCGCAGACGGGTATTTCCGCCACGCGGTCATGCGGAAGAAGCTGTGACCACCAAAAAGGAGGCGTATTGTAATGCAGAAGAAAGTCGCGGTCATCATGGGCTCGGATTCCGACTGGCCCGTGGTCAAGGGCGCCTGCGCCCAGCTGAAGGAATTCGGCATCCCCTGCGAGGCCCATATTCTCAGCGCCCACCGCACCCCCGCCGCCGCAGCAGAGTTTGCCAAAGCCGCCCGGGAGAAGGGCTTTGGCGTCATCATCTGCGCCGCCGGCATGGCGGCCCATCTGGCGGGGGCCTTTGCCGCCAACACCGTCCTGCCCGTCATTGGCATCCCCATGAAGGGGGGCGCCATGGACGGACTGGACGCACTTTTGGCCACTGTGCAGATGCCAAGCGGCATTCCCGTGGCCACTGTGGCCATCAACGGGGCCAAGAATGCCGCCGTGCTGGCGGCGCAGATTCTGGCCGTCTCCGACGAGGCTCTGGCGGAGAAGCTGGCTGGTGCCAGGGCGGAGATGGAGGAGCAGGTCATGCGGAAGGACGCCGCCTTGCAGGCGGAGGAGTGAGAGCTGTGCGCGGCTGGCGCCGCGGAGGCGGGATTCAGCTATGATGATGGCTGGTGCATCCCGCGTGGCGAAGCCGTGCACCCCCGTCCCCTCCCGCGGCGGCCTCCCCCAATCCCCAAACATTTGGAATGTTAAAATATAACCATAACAATGATGGAGGTCATTACCATGCAGAAACTGGAGCAGCTCTACGAGGGCAAGGCCAAAAAGGTCTACGCCACCGGCGACCCCAATCTGGTCATTGTAGATTACAAGGATGACGCCACCGCCTTCAACGGCGCCAAAAAGGGCACCATCGCTGGCAAGGGCGTCATCAACAACCAGATGAGCAACCGCCTCATGGCCAAGCTGGAGAAAGCCGGTATCCCCACCCACTTCGTTCAGGAGCTCAGCGAGCGGGAGACGGTTGTGAAGAAGGTCTCCATCGTGCCCCTGGAGGTCATTATCCGCAACATCTCCGCCGGGTCCTTTGCCAAGCGCTACGGCGTGGAGGAGGGCATCGTCTTTGACGCGCCCACCATCGAGTTCTCCTACAAGTGCGACGAGCTGGGCGACCCCCTGCTCAATACATACCACGCTCTGGCGCTGAAGCTGGCCACGCCGGAGGAGATCGAGACCATCAAAAAGTACGCCTTCGCCGTAAACAACTTCCTCAAAGACTTCTGGTCCTCCTGCGGCGTGACGCTGGTGGACTTCAAGCTGGAGTTCGGCCGCCTGGCGGACGGAACCATTGTCCTGGCCGACGAAATCAGCCCCGACACCTGCCGCCTGTGGGACAGCAAGACCCGCGAGAAGCTGGACAAGGACCGCTTCCGCCGGGATCTGGGCGGCGTGGAGGACGCCTACGCCGAGGTCATGCGCCGCATGACGGAGGCCCTCTGATGGGCGGCTTCTTCGGCGCCGTCTCGCAGCGGGACGTAACGCTGGATATCTTCTTCGGCGTGGATTACCACTCCCACCTGGGCACCCGCCGGGGCGGCATGATCCTCTACGACCGGGAGGAGGGCTTCCAGCGGCAGATCCACTCCATCGAAAACACCCCCTTCCGCACCAAGTTTGAAAAGGACCTGGCGGACTTTCGGGGGTGCGCCGGCATCGGCTGCATCAGCGACACGGACCCCCAGCCCCTGCTGGTGCGGTCCCACCTGGGGCTGTACGCCATCACCACCGTGGGCATTATCAACAACGCTGGCGCCCTGGTGGACCGCTGTTTCTCCGACCACGGCCACCAGTTCATGGCGATGAGCAGCGGCAAAGTCAACTCCACGGAGCTGGCCGCCGCCCTCATCAACCAGAAAGACGACCTGGTCTCCGGCATTCTCCACGCCCAGGAGATCATCGACGGCTCCCTCACCCTGCTGATTCTCACCGAGGAGGGCGAGATCATCGCCGCCCGGGACCGGATGGGCCGGCTGCCGGTGCTCATCGGCAAAAACCGCCAGGGGCACTGCGTCTCCTTCGAGTCCTTCGCCTGCCACAAGATCGGCTACGAGGTGGACTACGAGCTGGGCCCCCGGGAGGTCGTCCGCATCCGCCCCGGCGGATATGAGACCCTCTCCCCCCCAGGGGAGCAGATGAAGATCTGCGCCTTTTTGTGGACCTACTACGGCTATCCCAATTCCAACTACGAGGGGGTCAACGTGGAGGTCATGCGCTGCCGCAACGGCGCCGTCATGGCCCGGGAGGAGCGCCGCCGGGGGTCACTGCCCGCGGTGGACTACGTGGCCGGCGTACCGGACTCCGGCGTGCCCCACGCCATCGGCTACGCCAATGAGAGCCGCATGGAGTTCGCCCGCCCCTTTGTGAAGTACACCCCCACCTGGCCCCGGTCCTTCATGCCCGCCAATCAGGATGTGCGCAACCAGGTGGCCAAGATGAAGCAGATCCCTGTCCCCGAGCTGATCCAGGGCAAAAAGCTGCTCTTTGTGGACGATTCCATCGTCCGGGGCACCCAGC
>NZ_CAJULS010000039.1 GCF_910587525.1 uncultured Oscillibacter sp.
CCACCGAGGACAGCAAGGTGGGCAGCTTCAGCATTGAGAACCAGACGAAAACCCTTCACCAATATGTTGACGCTATGGAGGGCGTTAACAACGCGGAGGTCCTGGAGTTCATTGACAATGGGTACAGCGGGACCAATTTTGCCGGCCCAGCTTTCGTCATTTATTTAATATTGGCCCCAAGCGCCGCCAGCAGCCGCAGCAGGGGCCGCCACAGATCCGGATGGCGCTCCAGCAGAAACGCTTCCACCTGCGCCCGGGTCAGGCCGTCTCCCCAGAGGAGAACGTGATTCCCCACGGCGTCATACCCAACGGCGGTATTCCCGACGGCGACCGTGCCCACGGCGATCTTCCCGGCTATGGCCGTGACACCGCTGGCGTACCACAGGCCAAGGGCCACCGGACCAAAGGCCAGCAGCCCGACGGCCACCGGCCCCAGAGCCGCCAGTCCAAAGGCCAGACATCCCAGCGCAAGGAGCCCTGCGCTGATGACCCCGATACTGACAACGCCCGCGCTCACAATTCCCAGGGCCAGCACCCCCACGGCAATATTGCCTATGGCAATGATTCCCCTGGCCGTGTCCCTGAGCCGCATATGATTGCCGCTGAACCGGATAGACACCAGAGGCAGACCCCGGATTCTCGTTTTGCTGTCCCAGGACCAAACCTGGAAAAAGCGGGAGATCTCCTCCACCTGCGCCTCCAGCTTCGCCGTGGAGGCCTGCTGCTCCGCAGGGCGGTCCGGCTTTTCGATATAGTCTTTCACAAGATAGTCCACGCTGACATGGAACAGCTCTGAAAGCGCCACCAGCTTGGGGAGCTCAGGCGCTGCCGCGCCGCTCTCCCACTTGCTCACCGACTGCCGGGTCACGCCCAGCCGGTCCGCCAGCTGTTCCTGGGAGAGTCCCTCTCTCCGGCGCAGGGCTGCCAGCTTCTCTGAAAAGTTCATTGGTCATTCCGCCTTCCTGTTTGATGGGTCTATGGTACGCCAACAGGCGGAAAAAGGCAAGAACGCGACGATTGGAAGTTTGTCAACCACAGGTTGCGGTATTGGGGCGCAAGGAATACCGCATTTTGCAGACAGGAAAAGCGGAGGCCTTTCGGCCCCCGCTCCTGAACTCAATCCGCCTCCAGCGGCATCATAGCGTCGCCCCAGCGGACAGCCGCCACCTGGTCCATGTTGATTGGGGCCTCAAAGGGACCGTATTCCTCGCTCCAGTCCTCCCCTCCGCTGCCCACGGTATTTACCAGCGAGACCTCGCTGCCGTCCTTCATCACCACGGACAGCACCGCACCGGGCCAGACGCCCTCTTTGGGTTCGGACCAGCTGTGCCGGACGCGCATTCCGAGGGGAGAAATCCGCAGATACTCCAGGGTCATGGTCCCGCAGTCCTCGCTCTCCACCGTCACGCCGGCAACATTTGGTGTCCTGCTCTCCACGCCGCCGGAGTGGGCGCCGATGTTGAACTCCCAGCTCCCGGTGAGAATGGGGGTGTACTCCTTGTCCGGCGCCTGTACCCAGAGGCCGGGAATGCGGAGGACCTTGTCCGTTCCGTCGCAGAGATCTGCCTCCTCCATGGACCACAGGCGGATGACCGCGGTGAGAATATTGTCCGTAGGGTCATCGTTAATCCACTCGTAATCCAGCGTACAGAGCAGGTTTTTCCCATCCGCTCCTGTCAGCGTCACGCTCTCCTCTAGCGTATCGCCGAAGAGCTGGTAATACCCCTCGTCTTCGCCGTAATCCCGCAGCACAGTTCCCTCCGGAGCTTTGATTTCCAACATCAAATAATAAAAGTCCTGGTCTCCGAAAGCCGCCAGCGGCGTCATGGTGGTCCCGTTGGACTCTGCCGCCGCCAGATCCTGGCTGAGGGTCTCCACAATCTTCTGCTGGTTCTCGTCCAAATGGCCGAAGTACCGCTCCCACAGGGGCCCCGCTGCCGCGGCCGCCGTGCCCACCAGCACCACTGCGGCAATGGCCGCCGCCATCATCTTTCGGGGCCACCCGGCGCTCCGGCGTCCTCTCTCAGCACTCTGCACCCGCATCAACCGGTCCGTCAGCGCCGCCCGGCCCTCTGCCGTATAGCGTACCCGGTCCAGCTCACTCCGATAAACACTGTTGTCCATACGTACCTCCCAGCATGATTTTCAGCTTCTGCTTTCCCCGGTAGAGGTAGGTGCTCACCTGCGGGGCCCTGCAGCCCATCAGGTCTGCGATCTCCTCCACCTCGTACTCCTCGTAATACCGCAGGTACACCGCCTGACGGTATTTCTCCGGCAATGCCTGCACCGCCCGCAGCACCGGGCTGTCCTCCACTTCCGGCATCTCTACCGCCGCCTCCGCTACGCTCTCCAGAGGCATCCTGCGGCGGACCCAGGCGGACTTTTTCAGGTCCTTGCAGCAGTTCACCGCCACGCGGAGCACCCAGGCCCGCTCCTGCTCCTCCCCATCAAAGCGGCGGGGACTGGTCAACAGTTTCAGTAGCACAGTCTGACTGATGTCCTGGGCGTCCTGCATACTGCCTGTCCAGGTGTAGCCAATGCGCAGCACCGTGTCCGCCCAGCGGGCCACTATGGCCTCGGTCTCCTGACGGGAATATAAAATCTGTTCTGTAGTATCATCTCCTTTTGATCGGCGCCTTTCGATAATAAAACGAAACAGCGGGGCAAAATCTGGCAGTTTTGGCAAAAAAACACCCCGCAACCGCGGTTGCGGGGCGCTGTTGGTGGACGCAACCGGCGCAATCTGCTACACTGACTTACATGAGACGCGTTTCTAATGTCATCACAAGGAGGTACGGCTTATGAGTATTGCCGAAACCATCAAGCAGGTCCGGGAGGCCCGTGGCCTGACCCAGGAGGACCTGGCAGAGAAGTGCGAGGTCAGCCGCCAGGCCGTCTCCAAATGGGAGCTGGGAGCGTCGGCGCCTACGCCGGAGAACCTGAAAATTCTGGAGGAGGTTCTGGAAGTCACTTTTCCCAGGGAGGAGGAACCCATTTCTCAGACCGCCGCCAAGCCGCCGCCGAATTTTTGGAAAATCACTGTCACCGCTCTGGGCGGGCTGATACTGGCGGCGCTTTTGTCCATCCTTTTATATCTTACCATGTCCGAACCGGAGCAACCACCTGCGCCCACGGAGCCCGCCATCACCGGCGTCTGGTTCTTCGATGAGGCGGGCACTCCCCTGGAGCCGGACCTGGGGGACGGCTGGAAGAGCTTCACCGTGGGCCAGCGGGTCTATCTGCTGGTGAGCTTCCAACAGGACGCGGAGTCCAATGTCTACGGCGCGGCGCTGTACGCAACGCCCACTGGAACAGAGACCTATGACTACCGGAAACAGCTGGCGGTACAGGCGGTACGTGACCGCCCCTTCGCCCTCTTCCCGCTGGACTTTCCAGAGGCAGCTATGATTCATCTGGATGTGACATTGGAGTGCGGCGGCGGACATACCGTCACGGAAACCCTGAATGTGACGGCCGTCACTGTCGGTGAAATCAGCTCTTCGATTTATGAATTTGAAAATTTCGAGGAAGCGCCTGCGGACGGATCGGTCATCGGTGAAATCCGCGTTGATTTCTCAGCTCTGCCAACCAGCAGATGACGGACGCCCTCAAAATTAGAGCAGTTCCCAGAAATAATGGGAAAAAAGGAAGCGGGGACGGGGAATGCAGAGCAAGGCGGAGGACGCCGGCGGGCTGACGCCCGCCAAGGACGACAACGCAGCTATACGTTTCCCAGACCGCTGAACTTTTCTCAGTATTTTGGGAAATTGCTCTAAATAAACGGGAACGGCTCTACGGCCGTTCCCGTTTTGTTTAACCCTCCTCAGAAATCTTTCTTCCCATCAGCACGCCCATGACCGAGGCCATCATCAGTCCCCGGGTCCAGCCGGAGCTGTCCCCCAGGCAGTGGAGGCCCTGAAGGCTGGTGTTGAAATCCGTATCCATCTTCACCCGGTTGGAATAGAATTTCAGCTCCGGGGAGTAGAGCAGCGTCTCATAGGCGGCAAAGCCCGGCACCACGTGGTCCATGGCCTGAATGAAGCCGATGATGTTGGTCATGGCCCGGTAGGGCATGGCAGCGGTGATGTCGCCAGCCACGGCATCCGGAAGAGTAGGCCGAATGTTGGACTGGGCCAGTTCCTTTTCCCAAGTGCGCTTGCCATCCAGAATGTCGCCGAAGCGCTGGACCAGAATCTGGCCATTGGCCAGCATATTGGTCAGCTCTCCCACCTTTTGTGCGTAAGCGATAGGCTGATTGAAGGGGATGGAAAAATTGTGAGAGCAGAGGATCGAAAGATTTGTGTTATCGCTCTTAAGGTCTTTATAGGAGTGCCCGTTGACCACCGCCAGGTTGTTGTCGTAGTTCTCCTGACTGACAAAGCCGCCGGGGTTCTGGCAGAAGGTACGGACCTTGTTCTTAAAGGGCTTGGGCCAGCCCACCAGCTTGGACTCATACAGCACCCGGTTCACCATCTCCATGACCTCGTTGCGAACCTCCACCCGGACACCGATGTCCACGGTGCCGGGAGCATGGGCGATATTGTGCTCGGCGCACAGCTTCTCCAGCCAGTCCGCCCCCCGGCGGCCAGTGGCCACCACGGTGTGCCTGGCGTAGATCTCCATGTCTTTCTGCCCGTTGGAGACAGAAACACCCTTGCAGATTTCCTCCTCAAGTATGAGGTTTTTGCACTCATATCCGAAGTAGATCTCCACGCCGTTTTCCTGGAGGTACTTCTCAATGGCCAGATAGATGGCCTGAGCCTTTTCCGTACCCATGTGGCGGATGGGACAGTCCACCAGCTTGAGCCCCGCGTGAATGGCCCGCTTGCGGATCTCCTTGCGCTCCTCCTCATGCTCCAGGCCCTCGATGTGGGTATCCGCGCCGAACTCCAGGTAGATCGCGTCGGCATAGCTGATGGTCTCCTGGGCCAGATCCGAACCGATGAGATTGGGCAGATCGCCGCCCACCTCGTAGCTCAGCGACAGCTTTCCGTCAGAGAAAGCGCCGGCGCCGGAAAAGCCGGTGGTGATATGGCAGTAAGGCTTGCAGTTCATGCAGCGCTTGGTCTTATCCTTGGGGCAGTGGCGGTCCTCCACGGCCCGGCCTTTCTCCACCATGACGATCTTCTGACGGCTGCCCTTTTTGAGCATCTCCAGGGCAGTAAAGATCCCGGCGGGACCCGCTCCGACGATAACAACGTCTGCTTTCATAGCGTCTCTCCTTATGTTGTATTCTGTAATCTCTATTTCGCTGAGAGGTCCACGCCATGGCGCACCAGCGTCATAGGCGGCACTGCCCGGGGGAGCTTCATGCGCAGGAGCATCTGGGGCGTTCGGGGCTCCTCCACGGTCTCCCCCGCCTCATTCCGCATCTCTGGCACCTCCATGGAGAAAGGCCGCAGATCCGGGCCCACCAGCTCCACAATGTCTCCGGTGCGGAATTTATTCCGCAGAGACAGCACGGCGTTCCCCGCCTGGTCACAATCGACAATCACAGCGGTCACCTGCCAGTCCCGGATATAGCGGGAGTCCTCATAGTACTGCCCCGGCGGGCCGTAGTAAAAGCCGGTGGCGTAGGGCCGGTGGCTGACGTGCTCCACCTCATCCCTCCACACGGGGTCCGGGGAGGCCCCTGCCGCCGCCGCATCCAGGCAGTGGCGGTAGGCTCCGGTGACGATGGCGGCGTAATAGGCGGATTTGGCCCGCCCCTCAATTTTCAAACTGCTCAGCCCAACAGCACATAGGTCGTCCAGATGATCGATCATGCACATATCCCGGGAATTCAGAATATACGCGCCCTGACCGTCCTCCTCAATAGGGAAGTACTCGCCGGGCCGCTTTTCCTCCATCAGGGCGTAGTGGTAACGGCAAGGCTGGGCACAGGCCCCCCGGCTGGAATCCCGCCCGGTCATATAGTTGCTGAGCAGGCACCGTCCGGAATAGCTGACGCACATGGCCCCGTGGACAAATGCCTCCAGCTCCAGATCCGGCGGAGTCCTGTCCCGGATAGTCCGGATCTCCTCCAGGCCCAGCTCCCGGGCCAGAATGACCCGGGAGGCCCCCAAGTCATGCCAGGCCCGGGCGGTCTCATAATTGCAGACACTGGCCTGGGTGGAGACATGCCGCCGGCACCGGGGCGCATACCGCCCCGCCAGGGTGAAGGTCCCAAGGTCCGCCGCAATCAGGGCGTCCACTCCGGCATCGTTCAGCCGCTCCAGATGCTCCGGCAGCCGGGCAATTTCCTCATTTCGGGGCATGGTGTTAATGGTGCAGTGGACCCGGACGCCGCGGGCGTGGGCATAGGCTACCGCCTGCGGCAGCTCCTCCGGTGTGAAGTTCCCGGCAAAGGCCCGCATACCGAAATCCGTGCCCGCCAGGTACACGGCGTCCGCGCCGTAGAGAACCGCCATCTTCAGCCGCTCCATATCCCCCGCAGGGGCCAGCAGCTCCGGTTTCCGCCTCTTATCCGCCATATTGACTGCTGTTGACGAAGCTAAGGAAGTCATTGTAGTTCGTGAAATAGTGGTGCTTGTGGTCCGTCCCCAAAGCGTAGTAATAGTAATCGCTGGAGGTGGGGTACAGCGCCGCGTTGATGGAGGCCATACCGGGGTTGGCAATAGGCGTAGGCGGCAGGCCGGCATACTTACGCAGGTTGTAGGGGCTGTCTGTCTCCAGGTCGGCGCTGGTGATAGCTCCCTCGTGGTCCGGTAGGGCATAGAGGAGCGCAGCGTCGATCTGAAGCATCCCATAGGTGCCCCGTTTATCGCCGGGACCGTTGAGGCGGTTGTAAATAACGGATGCGATCATGGCCTGGTCTGTACCGTCGGTCTCCTTCTCGATAAGGGAGGCAATGGTGACAATCTCCTTCATACTGCGCCCCGAGGATTCCAGCTCTTCCTGGACGTCCTCGCCCATCATCTTCTGCTCAAAGTTGTTGATGAGCCGCTCCAAGGCGCTCTTGGGGTTGTGATTTACATAGAACTGATAAGTGTCCGGGAAGAGATACCCCTCCAGACGGCTGATATCCTCGGACTCATTGTCAATGAACTCATAGTTGAAGTCCGCTGTCTTGGCAGCTTCCAACAGCTTCTCCTCCGTATTGACGCCCCTCTCCGCCAGCAGGCGAATGGTCTGGGCAACCGTATAGCCTTCAGGGATGGTGACATCCACCGTCTCCGCGCTCATGCTACCAGAGGAGCTTCGCATTCCGGAGATCAGAGCATGGTAATCCATATCGTTATTCAGCTTATAGGTACCGATGCCGATCTTATCCTCTGCCTTGGTGACCTTGGCGAAGAGCTTAAAGAACCACTTGTACTGGATCAATTCCATCTCCTGGAGCTTGTCCGCTACAGTGTCCAGCGTGTCCTCAGCGGAGATCTCCACTGTCACCTCCATCTTGCTCCCCCGGTTAAAGGCACACAGGTCCGACGCCAGCAGCCAGCCCACACCGGCCATGGTAGCCGAGGCGGATACCACGATCAGCACGTAGAGAATGACTGCCAGCAGCGGATTCATACGCCGCCGTTTCTTCCTTCGGTGTGTACTTTTGCTCTGTTGGGGGCGGTCCGCCTGGCTGCGGCGCACCTGCTCGGCATCCCAACTGGCGGTATCCCCGTTCTTGTAATCTGCCATTGAAACCTCCATACCCGGCGCCCGGCATAGCCGGGCCCGTCCACTTTTCAAGCTAAATTATTTTTTCAATGGCCAGGCTCCGGCTGGAAACCCGGCGCATAGAATATCCCAAAGTCTTTAAGAGAGGTGTTTGAAATGTGTTTTAACAATGGAAACAACAACTCCTGCCTGTGGATCATCATCATCCTGGTTCTGTTCTGCTGCTGCGGCAGCAACAGCGGCAATTCCTGGGGCTGCGGAAACTGGGGCAGCTCTTGCGGCTGCGGAAACTGGGGCAGCTCCTGCGGCTGCGGCAATTGGAACGGCTGCTGCGGCTGCGGAAACTGGAACAACGGCTGCGGCTGCAACTGCAGCTGTAACTGCAACAACAACTGCAACGACAGCTGCTGCTGACAGCCAGGGAAATGGGGCGCGGAAGCGCCCCTTTTTCCGCTTCTCAAAAGAGGACAGGCCGCCTATTTTTTCCGCCCCTCCCGCTTCACATGGATCAAAAACATGGGCAGCTTTATCATGCGGCCCAGCCGCCGGGGGTCGCTGCACAGCCGGTAAAACCACTCCAGGCCGTGGTCCCGCCAGAATTTCGGGGCCCGCTTCACAGTGCCGGCAAACACGTCCAAGCTCCCGCCCAGGCCGCACAGAAGCCGTGCGCCGGTGGCGGGGCCGTTCCTCGCCATCCAGAGCTCCTGTTTGGGTGCGCCGAGACACACAAAGACTGCGTCCGCGCCGCTTTGCCGGATATCCTCCACAATGGGACCGTCATCCTGAAAGTACCCGTCATGCGTGCCTGCAATCCGCAAGCCGGGATACCGCTCCTTCAGCCGCTCCGCCGCCAGCTCTGCCACGCCGGGCTTGGCTCCCAGCAGATAGAGGGACTTCCCCTCCCCCGCCATTCTCTCCAGCAGTCGGGCGGCGAATTCAACCCCGGGTACCCGCTCTTTTAAAGGCGTTCCCAGCATGGCCGCGCCCTTGATAACGCCAATGCCGTCCGGCAGCACCAGCGCCGCGCCGTTGACGGCCTCCCGGGCCGCCGGGTCCTCCCGGCAGACCTCCACGATCTCCGGGTTGGGCGTCACCACATAGCGGGCTCCTTCTGTATGAAGCAGCTCCATTCCCCGCTCCGCCGCCTCAGCCAGCGTCAAATTGTCAAAGCCAACGCCCAGTACGTCAATGCGCACGGTATCACCTCGCATACATACTCATACAGTTTGTAAGTATAGCATAGGTTGACCGCAAAAATCAAGAGGGACGCGTGCCGCGCCCCTCTTTTTTCCGCTTGGTCTGATCATGCCTGCAAATTTGTCCGATTTGTCAGAATGTTAAAAAATGAGATAATTCCCAGCCGGCGCCCCCGTCCCCAAGAGCCCGCCCAGACGATGCTCCACAAAAATCCCAAAAGGCAGAAAAGTCCAGCTGTGATCAGCGCGACCAATATTCCAAATACAACCAACCTTCTACGCAGTTCTTTTCCGGAAAGCACTTCCATGGACTCGTCCCGCCATTCTCCAGCGTCATCACCTGAAAAGGCATAGATCGCCGGAATGCCCTGCGGACCGGTGCGGAGCACACGGGAAGCAGGATATACTATCCGAATCATATCCCCCGCTTGAAAGGGCCGCTCACAATCGCGGTCCCGGATGTAAAGACGGTCGGGACGCGTCAAATGCTGGCAACTCGACCGCTTCATATGTTTTGGCAGAACGGCTGTCACCTCATATATCCTTTTTCGCTTTTGCGTCACCTGTCCTGTTTTTACCAGTACATTCCCTCTGAGCAGCGATAAAACACCCCGCAAATACTGCACCGCCCACCATGCGGCAACCGACCACAGCGCAAAAAACACAAGCGGAAACACCAGCAGAAGGAGCATTTGGTCTCCATACGTCCTGCTTCCATGGAGAATGGCTTCGACCGCAGGATCAATCACAGTGAGGCAGTATAGCATCAGACCCGATATGTATAAAATCAAAAAGTGTGTGCTTCCATACAAAGCGTGTATACCTGCTTTTATACCGGCTCTTGACAGCCCTCACCGTTCTGGCTGGTCCTCTAACCGCTTCTTCTCCGGCAGCTGGGCCAGCACCACGGCCGCCAGCATCAGCACACAGCCCAGGTATTCTTTCCCACTCATCTGATTGCCGAAGGCAATGGCCCCGGCAATGGTGGCAAATACAGACTCCAGGCTCAGCAGCAGCGACACCACCGTGGGGTTGGAGTCCTTCTGTGCCACGATCTGCAGGGTATAGGCCACACCGCTGGAGAATACGCCTACGTACAGAATGGGCCACGCGCAGACGCGGATGGCCTCCCAGGTGGGAGCTTCCGACACCAGCATTCCCACGGCAGAGAGCACCGCCGCCACCAGGAACTGGATGCAGGACATCTCCACCCCGTCCACCTTCTGAGTAAAGTGGTCGATGACCAGAATGTGACCCGCAAAACAGAAGGCACACAGCAGGATGTAAAAATCGCCGGCGGCGATGGTGAACTCCTCCGTAATGCACAGGCAGTACAGCCCCGCCACCGCCAACACGATGCCAAGCCAGATACTTCTGGGGGCTTTCTTTTTGAGGAACAGACCCATAATGGGCACAATAACGATGTACAGCGCCGTGATAAAGCCCGCCTTGCCGGGGCTGGTGCTCTCGATGCCCTTTTGCTGGAGGTTGGCGGCTACGGTCAGCGCCACGCCGCAGCACACACCGCCCAGCAGCAGATTCCGGCGGTAGGCAGGCGTGGACTTCTCATTCTCGCCGGCGCCGGACTTACGCCGCATGAGGCGCAGCGCTGCGCACATCACCAGCAGAAAGAGAAACGCCACCGCCGACCGGGCAGCGTTGAAGGTAAAGGGACCCACGTAGTCCGCCCCCACGCTCTGAAACACAAAGGCAGTGCCCCAGATCAGCGCCGCCAGCACCGGCAGCACATTCTGACGAATCCAATTTGTTCTCATGTCTTGTCCAATCTTCCTTCCTGTGATATACTGTCCAGTATATTATCATGAAGGCGGGAAAATGGCAAGTCCCTCCTCTCCGGACGCTCCCCCGCCGGGAAGGAACGCACCATGGAGTTCAGCGCGATGAACGAACAGGAGATTCGCGGCTGGTACAGTCAGGAGTTTATTCAAACCTTTCCCCCCAACGAGCAGAAGCCCCTGCACTTCATCCTGGAACTGATTGCCGGCGGCCGGTATACCCTGATGGGCCTTTACAACGGACCCTCTCTGCTGGGTTATGCCTCCCTGCAGACCCACCCGGACTGTCCGGGCTACATCCTGCTTGATTATCTGGGGGTCACTGCCGCCCGGCGTAATGAGGGACTGGGCGGACACATGTTGTCCCTTCTGGAAGAGAAATTCCGCGGAAAATCCTGCCTGATCGTTGAGGCCGAGAGCCCCATCCCCGGAGGCGACGAGGCCGAAAACGCCCTGCGGAACCGGCGCATCGGCTTTTATGAGCGAAGCGGCCTGCAGAGGGTCTATGAGATGGGCGCCTGCGGCATCCGGTGTCAGGTCCTGACTCTGGGAAATCCAGGCGGACCGGACGTTTTGGCGGAAGCCCATCGAACCATCTACGGCCCTGGCCGGCCGGACATCACCATTCCTCTGAGGCCGGACGAAACCCCCGCCCCGGCTCACTGGGGCAAAGACACCTGACACAAAGGAGACTCCGATATGTTTCTTTTCGATATGGACGGCACCCTCATCGACTCCAACCGCGTCTGGAAGGACGTAGACCGGGAGTTTCTGGCCCGGCGGGGTCTGCCCTATACCCGCGCCTACTATGAGGGCGTGGCCCACACCATCTTCCCTCTGGCGGCAAAGTTCACCAAGGAATTCTGCCGTCTGCCGGAGTCCTGTGAGGAGATCATGGCGGAGTGGATGGTTCTGGCCAAGGATGCCTACGCCCACGTGACCGTGAAGCCCGGCGTCCGGGCCTATCTGAAACAGTGCAAATCAGAGGGACGGCGGATGGCGGTGGTGACCTCCAGCGTGCCGGAGCACTGCCACATGGCTCTGGAGAAACTGGATCTGGAAAAATATTTTGAGCGGATCAATTTCGCCCAGGAGCTGGGAATGGACAAAAAGCTGCCGGACGTCTGGCTGGCGTCGGCAAAGGTCCACGGCGTCCGCCCGGAGGACTGCACTGTCTTTGACGACAGTCTGGCCGCCTGCCGGGGTGCCCGGGCCGCGAAGATGCGGGCAATAGGCGTATACGACAGCTTTTTCAGCCACGACGAAAAGGAGATGCGGGGCTTCTGTGATGTGTATATCAAGAGCTTCGAGGAACTCCTTCTGCCGGAGCGAAAACGAAGATGAGCGCTTTGGCATCTCTGGAACAGGCTCTTAAGGAGGCCCGGGAGGGCAGCGAGCTGATAGAATCTCTGACCTTTGACCGTATCGTTGCGGAGGGGCTGGATTTCTCGGAGCTGAGTTGTAAGCAGCTCTCCTTTCACGCCTGCCGGTTTACCGGCTGCGACTTCAGCGGCGCGGCATTTTATGACTGCGGTTTTACCGGCTGTCAGTTCACAGGGTGCCGCTTCCCTGTCAGCTACTGGAAGTCCTGCCGTCTCACCATCTGCAAGGGCGACGGCGGCGACTTTCGCCGCGGCCGGTTCAAGGACTGCACCCTTCGGGAGTGCATGCTCCGCTACGCCAACTTCATTGGCAGCGTCTGGGAACGCTGCGCTTTATCGGAGTGCAGTTTCACAGAGTCCGCTCTGGCGGAGTGCAAAATATCCAAAACCACTTTTCAAACGGTGGACTTCACCGGCGCAGAGCTGTTCCGTACACCCATGAAAGGGACAGACCTCTCCTCCTGCACGCTGGACCGGATCTCCCTGTCAGAGACCTGCGCCGAACTGAAAGGCGCCAAAATCCACACCAGCCAGGCAGCCCTGGTGGCCCGGATTCTGGGAATAGAAATTGTTTTCTGACAAAGAGAGCGCACCCCTCCGGGGTGCGCTCTCTGCGTTTACAGCTTCTTCATATGGCTTCCGGCAAATTTCAGCATCAGCCGCTTGGGCTTCTCCGTCCCCTGGAATTGGACGGTGACCATAGCATCGCCGGACATGTACTGAACATCCAGCACTGTTCCCTGCCCGAAGGCGGTGTGCTCCACCCCGTCCCCAGTCTGCAGCTCCAGCATGGGCGAGGCTCCACCGCCCTTGGCCGCCGGGCGCTGGGATGCGGCTCTGGACACCGTCTCCCGGTAAGCGCGGACCGCGCCGCCGGCCGTTCCGCTGCCGTAGCCTCCGTAAGAGACTGCTCCTCCATAGGAAGACGTGCCGCTGTCCCAGCCGCCGCCATATCCGTTCTCTCCGCCGCCAAAACGGGGCTCCTGCTTGCCCTCCCAGCGCATGTTGTCCTCTGGAATCTCATCCAAAAACCGGGAAGATCGGTTGCTGCTGGTGCGGCCGTACAGCATCCGCTGGCGGGCATTGGTCAGCGTCAGCTTCTCCTTGGCCCGGGTCATGGCCACATAGCACAGACGGCGCTCCTCCTCGATCTCCTCTTCATTGTACTGGGCGGAGCTGCCTGGAAAAATCCCCTCTTCCATACCCACCACATAGACCAGGGGAAACTCCAATCCCTTGGCGGAGTGGATGGTCATCATAGTGACGCAGTCGTCCCCCCCCTCCAGAGAGTCCAGATCGGTATACAAAGCGATCTCATTCAAAAAGCCGGAGAGGGTGGCGTCCTCCGGATCCTGCTCCAAAAAGCCCAGGATGCTGGATTTCAGCTCCTCCACGTTCTCGATGCGGCCCCGGCTCTCCAGGTCGTTTTTCTCTTCCAGGGCCGTGACGTAGCCGCTCTGGCTGCATACGGCGTCGTAGAACTCCGGCAGGTCCAGCTCTGCCCCCTGACGGCGGAGGCTGTCGATGAGGTCGGCAAATTTCAAAAGCTTGGCCTTGGCGGCTTTCAGCTCCGGAAACAGGTCCGCGTTGCGGATAATCTCGTACAGCGCTGCCCCCTGGGCCGCCGCCAGATCCGCCACCTTATCCATGGTGGCCGCCCCGATGCCCCGGGCGGGACTATTGATGATCCGCCGCAGCCGCAGGTCATCCAGGGGATTGTTCAGTACGCACAGATAGGCCAACATGTCCTTGACCTCCGCCCGGTCAAAAAACTTCATGCCGCCGACTACCTTATAGGGTACGCCGTTGCGGCGCATGGCGTATTCCAGGGCATTGGACTGGGCATTCATACGGTACAGCACGGCGGCGTCCCGGAACTTCCGTCCCCGGTTCACTGCCATCATGATGTCTCCCACCACAAAGTTTGCCTCATCACTCTCGCTGAAGGTGGTCTTGACGGTGACGGTGTCGCCGCTGCCGTTGTCCGTCCACAGTGTCTTGCCCTTGCGGCCCACGTTGTTCTTGATGACCGCGTTGGCAGCGTCCAGGATGTTCTGGGTAGAGCGGTAGTTCTGCTCCAGGCGGATTACCCGGGCATCTTTGTACTGCTTTTCAAAGCTGAGGATATTCTCGATGTTGGCCCCCCGGAAGCGGTAGATGGACTGATCGTCGTCGCCCACTACGCAGAGGTTCTTTCGTCCCCCCGCCAAAAGACTGGTCAAAAGGTACTGGAGGTGGTTTGTGTCCTGATATTCGTCCACCAGCACATAGCGGAATTTATTCTGGTAATACGCCAGCACCTCCGGCTCCTGCCGCAGCAGCGTGACGGTGTGGTAGATGATGTCGTCAAAATCCATGGCGTTGGCAGAGCGGAGCCGCTTGGCATAGGCGGCATAGACCTTGGCCACCCGGCTCAGCTTCCAATCTGCCTCGCTGTTGTGCCTGGCGGAGAAGTCCTCCGGGCTCTCGTACTGATCCTTTGCGCTGCTGATGATGCTCAGAACACTTTTGGGCGGAAATGCCTTCTCATCCAGATTCAGCTCCTTCAGAATATCCTTGAGGACCCGCTTGGAATCGTCGGTGTCATAAATGGTAAAGTTCTTGTCAAAGCCGATCCGGTCGGCGTCCCGCCGCAGGATGCGGACGCAGGCTGAGTGAAATGTGGAGGCCCAGACGTCGTTCGCCATGGGTCCCAAACGGGCCGCAAGGCGGTCTTTCAGCTCTCCCGCCGCCTTGTTGGTAAAGGTGATAGCGATGATCTCCCAGGGACGGGGCACATCTACGGCGCAGAGGCGGCGGGCCTTGTCTATATCCAGCGCCTCCGGGTGCTCCGGAAAGTGCTCCAGAAAAGACAGGTCCTCCTCAGAGGCCCAGTCCGGCACTCTCTCGCAGTCGCCTCCCTGCCCGTAGGTCAGGAGGTTATAGACCCGCTGAATCAGAACGGTGGTCTTGCCGCTGCCGGCCCCGGCCAGCAGCAGCAGCGGCCCCTCCGTAGTCATGGCGGCCTGGCGCTGCATGGGGTTCAGCCGCCGAAAATCCTGGGCGATGACCGCCCGCCGGGCGGCGATGTAGCGTTTGTTGAAATCAGTCATATGTTCACCAGTTTCCTTTTCTGCTCTCTCATATCTCTCCCCCATTTTAGGCCAAAAACCGGCTCAGGTCAACCATGGTTTTCTCCCGACTTATTGACGGCGCCAGAAAACCATGCTATGCTTTTTCAAAAAAGGAGGCTGATCTTATGCGGAAGGGGCTGTCAGCACTGCTGTTCCTCTGCCTGGGAACTGTCTGCGTCCTCTCCTCTCTGGGCTGGCAGCGGGCGGAGCGGCAGGCGGCAGAGTGGAAGTCCCGCGCGGAAACAGCAGAGCGCCAGGCCATCCGGGCGGAAACCGCGCAGGAAGACTCCGAGGCCCAGCAGAGGCTCCTGTCGCTGGAAGACGATCCCATTGCCGCCTTTTTCTCTCCCTTTCCATACAGTGGCGCCACCGCAAGATATCTCGCGTGTCTGGAGACCGACGCCTACCGGGCGGAGCTGGAAAACGCCGCCGAACTGCTGCGGAATAACGGTGACAGCGTCCCCGTTGACGCTTTTCTCGCCTTCATTGACGCGCAGGCTCAGGCGGAGGCAGATACCTGGGCCGCCTCCCTGGAAGCGCAGGGTGCCATGACCGCCGGAGCCTGGGCCCATGTTGACCAGTGCCAAACTCCAATTTATCGCTTCGGCGCATATACATTGATCTCCGCCTATCAGCGGACCGGGGAATCCTATTCCTTTCTTTTCAGCTCAGCGGATACCCGTCAGGTCCTGCTGGAGGCAGGCTTTCGGGAGGAGGCTCTCCCTTCTGGTGAAGAGGTCAACAAATAGAAAGAAGGAACCACCATGTATGAACTGATTCAAGCCGCAGAGCACACCTATTACATCCAGTGCCCCGCCAAGATGGGCATCTGGAAATTGAACGGCACCGACGCTGTCCTCATCGACAGCGGAAATGACAAGGACGCGGGACGGAAAGTTCAAAAGATCTTTGACGCCCAGGGCTGGCGTCTGACCGCCATCCTCAATACCCACGCCAATGCAGACCACAACGGCGGTAATGCCCTGCTCCAGCAGCGCCTGGGCGTTCCCGCCTTCGCTCCGGGGATCGACGCTGCCATCACCTCCCACCCCATTCTGGAGCCCGCCTTTCTCTACGGCGGTTTTCCATGCAAGGCTCTGCGGAACAAATTTCTGCTGGCTCAAGCCAGTGAATGCCAGCCCTTGACGGCGAAAAATCTACCGGAGGGCCTCACCCTGCTCCCCCTCCCCGGCCACTTCTTCGATATGTGCGGCTTCCAGACCGCGGACGGCGTCTGGTTTCTGGCGGACTGTCTCTCCGGGGCTAACATCGTGGAGAAATACCATGTGAATTTCATCTACGATGTAGCTGCCTACCTGGAAACCCTGGATAAGGTCTGCTCCTTGGGGGGGCGCCTCTTTATCCCCGCCCACGCGGAGCCCACGGAGGACATCCGCCCCCTGGCTCAGCTGAACCGTGCCAAGGTCCTGGAGATCTGCGAACTGATTCTCCGGTTCTGCGAGACGCCCGCCAGCTCTGAGGAGGTCTTACAGAACATTTTCCGGCACTACCAGCTATCTATGGACTTCAACCAATATGTACTGGTCGGTAGTACCATCCGCTCCTACCTCTCCTACCTGCTGGACAAGGGAACTCTGACTGTAGATTTTTCAGACTGCAAAGCGCTTTTCTGCCGGATCTAAACTTCAGAATCCCATAAAAACAGGAGCCATCCAGCTGGATGGCTCCTGTTTTTTTCTGTAAATGCGGCTTACTTCGCGGCCTTGGCGGCGCGGATGGCCTCGGTGAGCATGGGGGTGACCTTGAACAGGTCGCCGCAGATGCCGTAATCGGCGATCTCGAAGATGGGGGCGGTGTCGTTCTTGTTCACCGCGATGATGCACTCGGAATCCTGCATACCGGCCTTGTGCTGGATGGCGCCGGAAATGCCCAGAGCCACGTACACCTTGGGGTGCACGGTCTTGCCGGTCTGGCCCACCTGGTGGTCGGCACTCAGCCAGCCGCTGTCAATGGTGGCACGGCTGCCGCCTACGACGCCGCCAAGCTCAGCCGCCAGCTCCTCGGCCAGCTTGATGCCGCCCTCAACGTCCTTGCTGATGCCGCGGCCAACGGATACGATGAAGTCCGCGCCGATCAGGTCCACCAGCTTCTTGGCGGCCTTGACCACCT
>NZ_CAJULS010000040.1 GCF_910587525.1 uncultured Oscillibacter sp.
TGGAAAGTATTGCGAAAACCGGGAAATTCATATATAATAAAAAAACAGATTTTTTTCATTCTGCCCCTGTTTTCTCTGGCGGGGCAGAATAGGCGCGGCAGCTGCGTGCCGGAAATGGAGGACTTTGTCATGAGTGCTGGATTGAAACTGGAGGAGTTTGTCAGATTGTCCTGTCTGGAGATTCTGCATAAGGGGCGGGATTACGATTCCACGCAGCTGACGATCACGGATGTGAATCGTCCCGGCTTGCAATTTCAGGGATTTTATGACTATTTTGACCCCATGCGCCTCCAGGTGATCGGTAAGGCGGAGGTCATGTATCTCAAAGGCCTGCAGGAGGATGTGCGCCGGAAGTGTTTTGACGATTTTTTCCTCTATGATATCCCGGCTCTGGTGATTGCCCGGGATCTGGACTGTTTCCCAGAGTGCCTGGAGAGCGCCCGGCTTCATGGGCGGACGCTGCTGCGCACCAAGGAGACCACTGTGGATTTTACCAGCCAGACCATCGAGCTTTTGAACCGGGTGATGGCTCCCTGCGTCACTCGCCACGGTGTACTGCTGGACATCCACGGCGAGGGCGTGATGATCACCGGAGACTCCGGCATCGGCAAAAGCGAAGTGGCCATTGAGCTCATCATGCGGGGACACCGCCTGGTGGCGGATGACGCGGTGGAGATTCGGAAGGTTTCCGGTGAGCTGGTAGGCACTGCGCCGGAGGTAATCCGGCACTACATTGAGCTGAGGGGCATCGGTGTTATCGACGTGCGGCAGCTCTTCGGTCTTCGGTCCATCAAAAACGACTCTCAGCTGGACCTGGTGGTCAACTTTGAGCAGTGGGACAATACGAAGTTCTACGACCGCCTTGGAATTGAAGACCATTTTGTGGATATTCTGGATATCCGGGTGCCCTGTGTCACCATTCCGGTGCGTCCAGGGCGGAATTTGGCCAGCATTGTGGAGGTAGCGGCTATGAACAACCGTCAGCGGCGCCTGGGCTTCAACGCCGCTGAGGAGCTGGCCCGCCGGGTGGACCAGCGTGCGGATCTTGGCAGCGGAAAGATTGGCTGACACAGGCATAAACGGAGGATATGATATGTATATCGGTATTGACGTGGGTGGAACAAACCTGAAGGCCGGATTAGTGGACGGCGATGGGAATATTCTGCAGGTCAAGCGGGTACCCTTGAACTTTCAGGGGCCGGAGGTCTTTGCCAGGACGCTGGCGGAGCTCTCCCAGGCAGTTCTGGCGGGTGGAGCTTCCGCCGAGTATGTGGGCATCGGCCTGCCTGGGGCGGTGTCCGGCGGTGATGTGCTGTTCACCACTAATATCCCTATGGAGAACGTTCCGCTGGAGCGGCTGTTCCGGCAGTATCTGGACCTGCCGCTGCTGCTGGGCAACGATGCCGACTGCGCCGCTGTGGCGGAGTTCTTCTGCGGCGCGGGCAAGGGGACGGAGGACTTTGCCGTCGTGACATTGGGTACTGGTATCGGTGTGGGACTGATTCTGGGTGGAAAGCTCCGGGGCGGCATTGTCTCCAGCGAGGCGGGGCATATTGTGATGCGCCGTGGCGGAGAACTGTGCAACTGCGGCCGCTATGGCTGCTGGGAGCGGTACGCCTCCGCCACAGGACTGATCCGCCTGACAAAAGAGGTGATGGACTGCCGGCCTGACAGTCTGCTCCACGATGTCGCCGCCCAGCAGGGCGGCGTGGAGGGCCGGACGGCCTTCCTGGCTGCGGAGCAGGGAGATGAGGCTGCGCTGGAGGTGTGCCGGGAGTATGTGGAGGATTTGGCGGACGGCGCCGTCAGTCTCATTAACGTAGTCCGTCCGGAGGTCGTGGCCCTTGGCGGCGGTGTGGCGGCGGCGCCGGAGCACTTGCTGTTGGAGCCCCTGCGGGAGATTGTGGCCCAGGAGAGCTTCTCCAGCCACGGCGGCCGGGTCACCAAAATCCTCCGGGCGGAGCTGGGGAACGATGCCGGCATTATCGGCGCGGCGTTTCTGGGGCGAGTTATGTAATTATTTTAAGATTTGGGAGGCCCGTGGATGAACTGGGTGACAGAGTTTGACAAGTGGGCGGCGGACTATCTGCCGGATGTGAAGATCACGGCGGAGGAGTCTATGGCAAAGCACACCTCCTTCCGCATCGGCGGTCCTGCCCGACGGATGGCCTTTCCGGAGAGCGGGGAACAGTTGGTATTGCTGCTGACCTTTGCCCGGGAGAATGGCGGACGGCCCTTTGTCCTGGGCAAAGGCACAAATCTGTTGGTTTCTGACAAGGGCCTTGACCGGCTGGTGATCTCCACGGCGGGTCTGCGCCAGGTGGAGGCAGGAACAGCCCCTGGAACCATCATGGCGGAAGCCGGCGTCCCTCTGGTCCGGGCGGCGGATTTTGCCTGTAAACAGGGTCTGTCCGGGTTAGAATTTGCCCACGGGATCCCCGGCGCAGTGGGCGGCGCGGTATATATGAACGCCGGGGCTTACGGCGGAGAGGTGAGCCAGGTCCTCCAGGGCGTGTCGGTTTTGTTCCCGGGGGAGGGGATCCGGTTTATCCCGGGCGCGGAGATGGCGTTTTCCTACCGTCACAGCCTGCTGGCAGACCAGCCGGAGGCGGTGGCTCTGCACGCGGTTTTCCGCCTCTGCCCGGGAGATCCCGCGGTGATCCAGGAGCGGATGCGGGAGCTGATGGCAAAGCGAAAGGCCAGCCAGCCGCTGGAGTTGCCCAGCGCGGGAAGTACCTTTAAGCGGCCTGAGGGCCACTACGCCGGGGCGCTGATTCAGCAGTGCGGACTGAAGGGTCTGACCGTGGGCGGCGCCCAGGTCAGCGAGAAACATGCGGGATTTATCATCAACCGGGGCGGGGCCTCCTGTGCAGATGTGCTGGAGCTGATTCGCCAGGTACAGCAGCGGGTGCTGGCAGAGACCGGCATCCTTTTGGAACCTGAGGTCCGCGTTTTGGATGGGGATGCGGGCTGAGCTGTGGGAGACTGGGAGGGAGCATGTATGGACGTTTTGATTATCTCTGGCCTCTCCGGAGGCGGTAAGAGCAAGGCGGCCTCTTATCTGGAGGATATGGGCTTTTATATCATCGACAACATGCCCGCCGCCATGATCCTGAAATTCGCGGAGTTCTGCGCCGGAGCCAGCAGCCGCTATGACCGGGTGGCTCTGGTGTACGACGTGCGGACCGGCAGTTCCATTGTGGAGCTCTTCGGCGTGCTGGACCAGCTGAAAGCTATGGAGTCCAGCTGCCGGATGCTGTTTTTAGACGCTTCGCCGGAGACGATTATCAAGCGATATAAGGAGACCCGCCGCCGTCATCCCCTCAGCGGCCAGGCCGGCTCGCTGGAGGAGGCCGTTCACCGGGAACGGGAGGTTATGGAGCCGGTGCGGCAGCGGGCGGATTTTGTGATCGACACCTCCCAGCTCTCCACAGCCAAGCTGCGGAGAGAGCTGCTGCGCCTCTTCGGGAACGCGGAGGAAAGGGAGGGCATGGCGGTCAGCGTCACATCCTTCGGGTTCAAATACGGTCTGCCCATAGAGGCGGATTTGGTGCTGGATGTACGGTTTATGCCCAATCCCTTCTATATTGAGGAACTGCGGCCAAAGACCGGGTTGGATGGCGAAGTGGCGGATTATGTGTTTGGTTTCCAGCAGACCCAGGAGTATCTCAAGCGGCTGGAGGACCTAATGGCTTTCACCCTGCCTCTGTACGCTGAGGAGGGCAAAACGGCGCTGGTAATTGCCGTAGGCTGCACCGGCGGCCACCACCGCTCTGTGGCGGTAACCCATGCCCTGGCGGAGTTTATCCGGCAGCTGGGATACCAAGTGACGGAGAATCACCGGGATATGGGCCGGGGCGGATAGAAAACATTACCTGAGTGCGGAGGTCTAAGACTTATGCAGCATTGGAATAAAACGCTTTTGGGTTTCGCCCTTTTGGGGCTGGTCCTGCTGATTACCGCAAGTATCCAGCTGATTTGCGCCCCCAGCCATCTATATGGGAAATTGGTTGTTTTTACAGGCGGGCTCTTGACCTCCATCTCGGCGATGATCCTGCAAGTATGGGTCTGGCACCGCTGTCAGGGCGTTCAGAAAGAGAAGGCGAATTTGAAATAAAAGGAGAGACCATGGAACAGCGGGTATCTTACCGGGTCCCCAGGGCATATGGGCCGCGGGTCGCCGTCATCGGCGGCGGACATGGCCTTTCTACCATGCTGCGGGGCCTGAAGCAATATACGGAGAATATCTCCGCTATCGTTACGGTGGCGGATGACGGTGGCGGCTCCGGTATGCTGCGCCAGGACCTGGGGATGCCGCCTCCCGGCGACATTCGCAACTGCATGGAGGCCCTGGCCAATACGGAGCCGCTGATGAGCCAGCTGATGCAGTACCGGTTTTCCGAGGGTTCTCTGGCGGGACAGAGCTTCGGCAACCTCTTCCTGGCGGCGCTGAACGGTATCTCGCCCTCCTTTGACGCGGCGGTAAGCCGTATGAGCGAGGTCCTGGCTATCACTGGGCGGGTTCTGCCGGTGACCACAGCGGACGTGCAGCTGGAGGCGGAGCTTGAAAACGGCGCCAGCGTGGTGGGAGAGTCCAAGATTTTTTACTGTAAGAAACAGGAGAACTGCCGTATTAAGCAGGTGCGGCTGATCCCGGAGCACCCGAATGCTCTGCCGCAGGCGCTGACCGCCCTGCGCCAGGCGGATATGATTGTACTGGGGCCGGGGAGCCTCTACACCAGTATCATCCCAAATCTCCTGGTGGATGGCATTGTGGGAGCCGTTCAGGAATCCACGGCTTTGAAAGTCTATGTAGCCAATGTTATGACCCAGGAGGGGGAGACGGAGGGATATACGGTCTCCGACCACATTGCGGCGATTTTTCACCACTCGGCCCCGGGGCTGGTGGACCTGTGCCTATGTAATTCCTCTCCCGTCCCTAAGAGTGTGGCTGCCCGGTATGCGGAGGAGGGCGCGGAGCCCCTGCGGGGAGATGTTGACGCCTGTGCCGCCCTGGGTGTGGAGGTTGTCAGCCGCCCCATCGCCACAGTGGAGGAGGGCTATGTCCGCCACCATCCGGTCCATCTGGCCCGGGAGCTGATCCTGCTCCACGCCGAGCGCAGTGTCCGGATTGCCGGGGACCGCTTTGGCCGCCGGGACGGCGGCTACCGGATGGAGCGCGCGGGAATCACTGAGAGGGGATATGAAGATGAAAAAAAGTGAATTTCAGCAGTCTCTTTACTCAATGTTCGATCAGCCGGTTGACGGTACATCTTTTGACGAGCGGATGGAACTTATAGAAAAGTGCTTTTCGGAGTACCAGAAGAACCATGACAAGGAGCGTGAGAGGCCGAATTACAGAAAGCCGTGGAGCGACAGGGAACTGCGGATTGTTTTGCAGAGCGCTCCCACTGTGGAGAACTGCCTGCGGTATGCCAAATTGTTTGGAAGAGGGTACGGCAGTATTGAACTGATTTATCGCTGGGCGTCAACGGCGGATCGGGATATACCAGAGGACAAAGCTGATGATGTGTTCATTGCCCACGTCAAGCGGATTGCGAAAGAAGTGGGATGGCGGGCCTCATAAGCTGCCCCATTCTTAAATAGGGAGATGCACGGGATGTCCTTTTCCTATGACACAAAAAATGAATTATGTAAACTTTCTGTTCAGAAGCTGTGTTGCGCCAGGGCGGAGGCCTATGGGATCCTGCTGTACTGCAATACCTTCAACTCCACAGAGGTCCGGATTATAACGGAGAACCCAAATTTTGCAGGGCGGCTCCCCAGGCTCTTCCAGCGGGCGTTCAGCCTTCAGTTTGACCGGCGGCCGGAGCGGATTGAGGAGGGGCAGGGAAAGATGGTCTTCCAGATCACTGAGCGGAAAAAGCTGGACCGGATCATCAACCTGCTGGGCTACGACCCGCTGCAGAACCTGGTGCTCCACATCAACTTCGGCCTGCTGGAGGACAGCTGCTGCCGGGGAGCCTTTCTACGGGGGTGCTTTTTCGCGGGCGGCAGCGCCATTGACCCCTTGAAGCGCTACCACCTGGAACTGACCACCTCCCATTTCCAGGCCAGCCGGGAGCTGGAGGTGCTGCTGCGGGAGTGCGGGTATCCCCCCAAGAGCATCGCCCGCAACAGCAGCTTTGTGACCTACTTCAAACAGAGTGACCAGATCGAGGATTTTCTGACCTTCATTGGTGCGCCGGTGGCCTCCATGCAGGTGATGTCCGCCAAGATGGAGAAGGACCTGCGCAACAGTGTGAACCGGCGCCTGAACTGCGATACAGCCAACCTGGACAAGGCAGTGGAGGCCGCTCAGAAGCAGACAGAGACCATTCGGAAGCTCCAGACGGCGGGCAGATTGGACCAGTTGCCGGACAAGCTGCGCCAGACGGCGGAGATGCGGCTGGAGAATCCGGAGCTGCCCCTGTCCGAGTTGGCTCTGATTCTGGACCCGCCGGTGACCAAGTCCTGTCTGAACCACCGTCTGCGGAAGCTGATACAGCTGGCGGAAGGGCTGTAAAGGGAAAATGGATTACAGAAATTGAATGGAGAGTGGGTATGTGCCGGCATCGTTTTCAAAGTGAGCTGAGCTGTGACGAGGTCTGGTACCGGCTGAATATTCTGCTCCAGAGCTTTGCGGTCTGCGGGGCAAAACGGCACGAGGTCCGCGGTGAGCTGACAGATTGGGGCTGTTATCTCTGGCTGCGAAATTCGGACGGCCGCGGCGGAACACCCGTGCCTCTGCGGCTGTGGACGGAGGAAGGACAGCTTCCGGGATGCGTTATTACCGGTTCCTTCCTGCCCGCAGAGCGGGAGTGGCGGGGACTGCTGATCGGCGGCGCCGGTTTTTGTCTGGAGGTTTTTCTGACGGAGATTGTGCGCGGCGTCCCACCTTTGCGTGCGCTGATGACCGGCCTCTGGGTGGGATGCATCGCTGCCGCTGTGCTCTATTTTCTGTTTTTTGGTTTAGCGAGGATTTTCTTTCTGAAACGGGAAAAAGAACTGCTTCAATGGATTCAAAAATATCTGCTTCTCCGGAAGCCAGCGGGCATTCTGCTCCCGGATGAGGAGACTCAGCGGGCGGAGTGGACGGGACTTCCCAGAGAGGAGCGGCTTACGGGCAAGAGACGTTTTGTCTTTCGTTGCGCCCTGCCGCCGGAGGAACTGCCCGCTGCCATAGAGACCTGGATCTCCCAGCAAGGGATGGTGCAGGCGGGGGTGCGGGTCAAGTGGTCGGCCGAGTGGCGGGGAACTCGTTTGAAGCTCTCTCAGACGGAGATTGAAGAGGGGCAGAGAGAGGCCGGATCTCTGAGGATTTTTGCGGGCTGGTTCAAGACCTGGCAGTTTGCAATTCCCTTTTGCGGAGCTGTGGAACCGGATGGCCGGGGTGGGAGTATCCTGCGGGGAGCATTTTGCAGTCAGCCAGTCGCGTTTCTGCCGTTTTTGGTTACTTTTTTTGTGTTTTTCTGCTGTCTGTGGTGGGAATATCCGACTTGGGTCGCACTGCCGCTGCTCTTTTTTGCGGCAGTCTGCGCTGTCCTCCAAATGCGGCGCCGCCCCTTAAAAAACCCAGGCTCCCGCAAGATATTAGAATTTTTGCAGACGTATTTTGAGGAGGTATAACACATGTCCTTTGTCCACCTGCACGTCCATACGGAATACAGCCTCCTCGACGGCGCCTGCCGTATCCGGGACCTGCCGAAGACCGTGAAGTCCATGGGCCAGACCGCCTGCGCCATCACAGACCACGGTGTCATGTACGGTGTTATCGACTTTTACCGGGCCTGTAAGGCAGAGGGGATCAAGCCGGTCATCGGCTGTGAGGTCTATGTCACACCCCAGGGCCGTACCCGGTTTGATAAGATTCACGAGTTTGACGCGGAGAGCCGGCATCTGGTGCTGCTGTGTGAAAACGAGGAGGGATACCGAAATCTCTCCTATATGGTCTCCATGGCCTGGACGGAGGGCTTTTACAACCGTCCCCGGGTGGACATGGAGCTTTTACGGCGTCATAGCGGCGGCCTTGTCGCCCTGTCTGCGTGTCTGGCCGGGGAGATCCCCCGCCGGCTGCGGAACGGGGAGTACGAGAACGCCAGGAACTACGCCCTGGAACTCAGCGAGATTTTCGGTCCGGAGCATTTTTATCTGGAACTTCAGGACCACGGTATCCGGGACCAGACCGTGGTGAACCAGGGCCTTCTGCGGATGCACCAGGAGACGGGATTGCCTCTGGTCTGCACCAACGACGCCCACTACCTCCGCAGGGAGGACGCCGAGGCCCACGACGTACTGCTGTGCATTCAGACCGGCAAGACGCTGGACGACGAGAACCGGATGCGCTATGAGCCCCAGAACTTCTACCTCCGGGACGAGGCGGAGATGGCGGAGCTCTTCGGGGAGTACGAGGGCGCCCTGGAGAACACGGCGAAAATTGCGGAGATGTGCAATCTGGAGTTTACTTTCGGCAAGTACCACTTGCCGGAGTTCCAGCTGCCCCCGGGGTACGACAGCTTCTCTTATCTGAAAAAACTCTGTGATGAGGGCTACCAGGTCCGGTACGGTGAGGACGGCAGCCACCGGGAACAGCTGGAATACGAGCAGAACATGATCGAGAAGATGGGCTTCACGGATTACTTCCTCATCGTCTCCGACTTTGTGCGCTTTGCCAGGGAGGCGGGAATTCCCGTAGGACCGGGGCGGGGCAGCGCGGCGGGCTCTATGGTCAGTTACTGCCTCTACATTACCGACATTGACCCGGTGAAATACGATTTATACTTCGAGCGTTTTTTGAATCCAGAGCGGGTAAGTATGCCGGATATTGATATGGACTTTGGTGACACCCGCCGGGGCGAGGTGGTGGACTACGTCCGCCGGAAATACGGCGACGACCACGTGGCCCAGATCGTCACCTTCGGCACCATGGCCGCCCGGGGGGTAATCCGGGACGTGGGCCGGGTGATGAACCTGCCATACGCCGATGTGGATCAGATTGCAAAGCAGGTGCCCAGCGGGCCCAACAACCTCCACATCACCCTGGATGAGGCCCTGCGGCTGTCCCGGTCTCTGCGGGAGATGTACGAGACTGACGAGACGGTAAAGCGCCTAATCGATACCGCCAAGGCTTTGGAGGGGATGCCCCGCCACGCCTCCACACACGCCGCCGGCGTGGTCATCACCCGACGGCCTGTCTACGAATATGTGCCCCTGGCGAAAAACGACGAGTCCGTAGTTTGCCAGTATGTCATGACCACACTGGAGGAGCTGGGCCTCCTCAAGATGGACTTCCTGGGCCTGCGGAACCTGACGGTGCTGGACGATGCGGTGAAGATTCTCCGGGCGAAGCAGCCCGGCTTCCGGCTGGAGGATGTGCCGGAGGGGGACCAAGAGACTTACGAAATGCTCTCCGTTGGAAAGACCTCCGGTGTGTTCCAGATGGAGTCTGCCGGTATGACCGGCGTGTGCGTAGGACTGAAACCTCGGAGTATTGAGGATATCACCGCTATTATCGCGCTGTACAGGCCTGGTCCCATGGATTCCATTCCACAGTTTCTGGAGTGCGCCCGGAATCCGGAGAAGGTCCGCTACGACCATCCGCTGCTGGAGCCGATCCTGGCCAATACCTATGGCTGCATTGTCTATCAGGAGCAGGTCATCAAGATCTTCCAGGAGCTGGCGGGTTACTCTCTGGGCCAGGCGGACATGGTGCGCCGGGCCATGAGCAAAAAGAAGGTCAAGGACATTGAGAAGGAGCGGGAGTCCTTCCTGCATGGCGACAAGGAGAGAAACATTACAGGCTGTCTGGCCCACGGAATCTCGGAAGCAACCGCCCAACTGATTTACGACAAGATCTACGATTTTGCCGAGTATGCCTTCAACAAGGCCCACGCCGTCAGCTACGCGGTAGTGGCCTATCAGACAGCCTGGTTCAAGTGCCACTATGCCAGGGAGTATATGGCGGCGCTGCTGACTTCCGTACTGGACAACTCCGACAAGGTGGCGGGATATATCAACGAGTGCAAGGAGTGCGGTATCGCCTTGCTGCAGCCGGACATCAACCGCTCCGCTGACCGCTTCACTGTGGAAGAGGGGGGCATCCGGTTCGGTCTGGTGGCCATCAAGAATATTGGCCGGAGCTTTATCCAGGCGGTGATGCGGGAGCGGGAGGTTCGGCCCTTTGACTCCCTCCACGACTTCTGCGAGCGGATGCAGGGCACGGATATGAACAAGCGGGCGGTAGAGAATCTGATCCGTTCCGGAGCCTTTGACAGCACCGGAGCCCACCGGTCCCAGCTGATGAAGGTCTATGAGGGCATCATGGACGCCGCCGCTGCCCAGCGGCGCGATAATGTGGAAGGTCAGATGGATTTTTTTTCCATGGGGGCTTCCAGTGGCAGGGCAGCGCCCAAACGGGTCCGCCTGCCGGACATCCCGGAGTTTACCGCCCAGCAGCTGATGACCATGGAGAAAGAGACTACCGGACTGTATCTCTCTGGACACCCCATGGACCAGTACCGCAAGCAGGTACAGATACTAAACGCCCCCACCATCGGCTCCATTCTGGCGGACTTCGCCCAGGAGGGAGGCCCCACAAGGTTTGCCGATAACCAGCGGATCGTTGTGGCCGGGGTCATTACCTCCAGCAAAACCAAGACTACCAAGAACAACAGCCTGATGGCCTATGTAACGGTGGAGGACGACACTGCCTCTATAGAGCTGCTGTGCTTTTCCAGGACATTGGACCTCTGCGGTGCCTATCTGCGGGAGAACCAGGCGGTGGTGGTGAAGGGCAAGCTGTCCGTCCGGGATGAGAAGGCGCCTCAACTCATGTGTGACAGCGCATACCCTCTGGCCACTGTCACTGGCGGCCTGCCGCTGGAGCAGACGGCAGAGCCTCCCTCGAACAAGCTGGAGAAGGGGGAGATCCTCTACCTGAAATTTCCCAGCTTAGACCACCCCTCTCTGAAGCACCTGAAATTGGTGTTTACAATGTTTCCCGGGGAAACGCATGTGAAAATGGTGATGGCGGACACCCGCAAAGTCTACGGAACACGGGTTCTGCTCCACAAGGCTCTGCTGAAAGAGGCCCGAGAAGTCCTTGGGGCTGAGAATGTCGTGGTAAAATAACCACTATAATAGATTTTTTATCTAATATAAAGATGGTTTTGGCTTGGCTGGAGATAAAAGCTGCTTATAGCGGGGAGAAAAGAAAAAGACTCTCTGTTAGAGTTAAGAGTGGTTTGCTGACAACCAAGAACAGGGAGGTCTTCAGGGGCTGAAAGAATTTGTGGATCCGTTTATAGGTTGCGAGAATAAGAAAGCGTAAGAAAATACCCCTTAAGGGGTAGCCCGTGAAAGAAATGCAGTCGGCAAACCTTTCGGGGCCCCTTAAGGGGCTTCGTCTGTATCAACCCTTCTAGGGCTTCTCAAGCCTCCGGTTTAGCCGGAGGCTTTGACTTACTCTGCGCACCAGAGGTTTTTCTGAAAATGATCTGAAAAATAGCAAAGCTATTATTCAGGCAAGGCAAAGCCCGCCAGCGTTTTCAAAGCCTCCAGATCGCCGTGCTGAATAAAGGGAATCGCCTCCGCGATCTGCTCCGGGGGCCAGTCCCACCACCGCAAACGCAGCAGGGCCTCCGCGGTCTCATCCGGGAACCGCCTTCGGATGGGCCGTGCCGGGAGGCCGCCCACGATGGTATAGGGCGGGATGTCCTTTGTCACTACAGCCCGGGCGCCGATCACCGCGCCGTCGCCTATGTTGACGCCCGCCAGGATCACCGCCTCATAGCCGATCCAAACGTCGTTCCCGATGACGATGTCCCCCTTGTTGTCCCAAGCCTCTGCGGGGCTCATGTCATGGCCCCAGGCCTCGTAGAAAATGGGGAAGGTATAGTTGGAGAGGGAGTGCAGGGTGTGGTTGGCGCTGTTGAAGAGGAACCGGACCCCGCAGGCAATGGAACAGAATTTCCCAATATGCAGGTAGTCACGGTTGATAGGGTAGTGGTAAAGAACATTGTTTTTCTGAAAATCCCTGGGATCACGGACGAAATCGTTGTAAATGGTAAATGCTCCGATCTGAATTGCCGGGTCATCCACCACATTTTTCAAATACACCGTCTGTGGATCCCCAGTTCTGGGGTATACTCTGGTGTGGTCTGGAATCGCCATAATCAAACTCCTTTTCTGATTACTTTTTCAAGACGATTCCAGAGACCGCAATGCAGTGTTTCACAGGTGTGTCCACCTCTCTTCAGTCAGTTTGCAGCGCGGGTGCCGTAGAAATTCTATCACTAAACCGCTTCTTTGGCAATCCCGTTTGGAAAATACAAAGGAGGGGCGTTTTATAATGGAAAGAAAGTTCTTGCAAAACCGGGTAATTCTGGTATAATGGTGTCATTCTGAATTTACGAAGGAAAAGGAGTTTTATCAACATGGAACCTATTATTATGATGGTCGCGATGCTGGCGATCTTCTACTTCATCCTGATCCGTCCGGAGAACAAGCGGAAAAAGCAGGCGCAGGAGATGCGGGACAGCCTGAAAAAGGGCGATACCGTTACTACCATCGGCGGGATCGTGGGTAAGATTGTCTCCACCGATCAGAATACCATCATCATTGAGACCAGCGAGGACCGGGTCCGCATGGAGCTGACCCGCTGGGCCGTTTCCACCGTTGGTGTCCAGACCGGCGAGCAGCCCGAGGCCGGCAAGAAGGGGAAAAAGGAGAAGAAGGAAGAGGCCGCTGAGCCTGTGGACGAGATCCCCGCTCCCGAGAACGAGGAAAAATAATTCCTGATAATCATAAAAACCACCTCCCTCGCAATATGTTCTGATAGGAACGACTGCGAGGGAGGATTTTTTATGAGCAAAGGAAAAAAGCAATCGCCACATACACTGATATTTCTAAAAGGGCTGCTTCTGTCTTTTGGAATATATCTCTTGGGGCAGCTGCTGGTAACGCTGCTGGTCGTCAAAGGTGCGCTGAGGGAGGAGGGGATGTTCCCGGCGGTAGCGGCGCTCTGCCTGCTGTCCGCTCTGGCAGGAGGTTTCCTCTGCGCCCGGCGGCCCGTGTGGGGACCGCTGCCCAGCGCCATGATGTGCGCCGTACTGTTTGCTGGGATTCTGGCAGCGATGGGGATTCTCTGCTGGGGAGAGGGGATTACCTGGCTGGGGCAGGGCGGTATTCTGATACTGTGTGCTCTGGCAGGCGGTCTGCTGGCCGGCTTATCGGGCAGTGGGCACAGAAAGAAGAAGCGGCGGAAAATAGCAGCGCTGTGAAATTTCACAAAAATATATGAGTTTCAACCTGTGAGGGACTTTTGACTTGACAACAGGAAACCGGGAGGAGCAGGGCAGATGTGGGGGCGGTGTCTGATGCATGGATACCAGATGTCGGCCTTTTGGAAAAAGCATATCTGCCCTGACCGCCCGCTTTCTTCGGTTTACATAATTTTGTTTACATAATATTTGTTCATAAATTACAAAAAAGAGTTTTTTCATTAAAATTCCTTGATAATTTTGGAAGTTTGCACTATTATTTAATTGTAGCCGGTTTACGTCAACCATCTCATAAACCGCCCGCTTCGCTCATAGAATAGAGTGAGGTGAGGCGGTTTGATTTGGAAAAAACAAGGGAAAGACGGGCAGTCCGCCCCGCTGCCCCGCTTGGTGTTCCTGGCCCTGCTCTTTTTAGGCGGCGTACTTTTAGGACAGGTTCTCTCAGGCCGGGTGCCGGACACCACGGGGGATGAACTGGGCCGCTATCTGACGGAATATCTCCGTTTGGATGGTGATACGGAGCGTACCGCTGCTACGGTGCTTTCCGCCGCTGTGATCTACTTCCGTTATCCGCTGTTGGCCTTTCTGCTTGGGTTTACCTCGCTGGGAGTGTTGCTGCTGCCCTGCTTCACAGTGGCCTATGGTTTTTTTCTGTCTTTTTCTGTCTGCTGTTTTACTGCCGCCTTTGGGGCCGACGGTGTTTTGCTGGCCTTGGCGGTCTTTGGCCTGCGGTGCGCAGTAACACTGCCCTGTTACCTTCTGTTGGCGGTTCCCGCCTGGGGAACCAGTGCGGCACTGGCCGCCCTATCCTTTGGACAGGGAAGGCGGGCTGCGCCGGTGGTCTATGGGCGGAACTGCTGGGCCCGCTTTGGCTGTGTAATAGCTGTGCTTTCAGCGGGTATGTGTGTGGATCTGTTTCTCTCGCCCTGGCTGCTCCGGTTGATTCTGGAGCGTATTCTGGGCGTTTCCTGAAAAAGAAAAAAGAGAGGGAGGTGTTTCTCCAGGCATGGACGATGTGACACGATTTGGTACATATTTAACTGAGGAGAAGCGGGCCTCCCGGAACACCGTCACCTCCTATCTCCGGGATGTGAGCCAGTTTGCCGACTATTTGTGCAATTACCAGGATTGCAATCTGCGGCAGGCAAAGAGCGAGATGATACAAAACTATATGGACTGGATGCAGGGGCATGGAAAGTCCGCCTCCTCTGTGACCCGCTTTCTGGCATCCATCAAGTCCTTCTATAATTTTCTTCTGGCGGAGGGCTCTGTGGCCTCCAATCCAGCCAAGGGGCTGGCTGCTGCCCGGACGGAGCGGAAGTATCCGGAGATCCTTACTTCCCGGGAGGTAGAGCTGTTTTTGGACCAGCCCCAGTGCATAGACGCTAAGGGGTTTCGGGATCACGCCATGCTGGAGTTGCTGTATGCAACCGGTATTCGGGTCAGCGAGCTGATCTCTTTGAACCTGGACGATCTGAACCTTTATGCCGGCTTCGTCCGCTGCCGGGGCAAGAAAGAGCGGATTATCCCCCTGTACCACGGTGCTGTCAAGGCTCTCCAGGACTATGTGAAGAGTATTCGTCCCCAGTTGATTGCGGACAGCGGGGAGGAGGCGCTGTTTGTCAACATGAACGGCGAGCGCATGAGCCGCCAGGGCTTTTGGAAGATCATCAAATACTACCAGGAGAAAGCGGGAATCGAGAAGGACATCACACCCCACACCCTGCGGCACTCTTTCGCGGTGCATCTGTTGGAGAACGGGGCAGACCTGCGCTCCATCCAGGAGATGCTGGGCCATGCGGACATCTCCTCCACCCAGATTTACACCCATGTGATCAAGCGGCAGCTGAAGGATGTGTATCAAAAGGCGCATCCAAGGGCTTAAAAGGCAATTTTACAGCACGGCGGAGCCGTGCTGTTTTGCTGTTTTAGAAAAAATTTTTCTTTTGCAAAACAAAATGGTACTCTGTAAACTCTAATAGATAAAGAGAGAGGAGGTGGCATTTTGGATCGGGAGGAATTTGCCGGCAAGGTAGAGGCATTGAAGATTCGGCTGTACCGTGCTGCGTACCTGTACCTGGGCAGTGAGGCCGATGCCCTAGAGGCCGTGGACGAGGCGGTATACCAGGCTCTGCGGGGGCTGAAAAAGCTGCGGCAGCCGGAATTTTTTGAGACTTGGATTACCCGGATTCTGATTAACGAATGTCACCGGGAGCTGCGCCGCCGGAAGCGTCTGGCGGGGGAGGAAGCCCTGCCGGAAGCCGCCGGACCAGACGAGTACGATGCCCTGCCGCTGCGGGAGGCTGTGCGGCGATTGCCGGAGGATCTGCGGCGGGTGGTGGTCCTGCGGTTTTTCGCAGGGTACACCCAGGCGGAGACCGCCGCTGCCCTGGATATTCCCCAGGGGACCGCGGCGACCCGCCAGAGGAAGGCCCTGGCGCTGCTGCGACTGGAGTTGGGAGAGGAGGAGTGTGTATGAATCGAAACAGGGAGTATCAGACCCTGCTGGCAGAGCTGGAAACAGCGCCAAATGCATTGGAAAATACGGTGGAAAGAGCATTAACAAGGAAAAATACTTTACAAAAAAAGCGGCGTCTTTTTCTGGCCCCGGTTGTTGGGATGGCGGCCTGCTTTACAGCCTTTGTGCTGCTGGTGAATCTGTCTATTCCTTTTGCCAACGCCTGCGGGCGGGTTCCCTGGCTGCGGGAGCTGGCGAAGGCCGTAGCCTTCTCACCCTCTCTCTCTGCTGCCGTAGAGAACGAGTATGTACAGCCCATCGGGGAGACAAAGACTGAGGGCGGCGTTACTGTCACTGTGGAATACGTCATTGTGGACCGCAAGCAGGTGAATATCTTCTACACGGCTCAGTTTCCGGAGGAACAGCGCCTGTATGTGAATTACGACTACGGCCTTGATGAGCTCCACAGCTGGGCGGCTTCTTCCGGCAGCGCACAGCTGGCCAGCGGCGAGCTCCAGCAGATCAAGCTGGAATTTGTGGAGAGTGACGTCCCGGCGTCTCTTGACGTGTGCTTTGGTTTTTACGACGAGGCGGCCTGGAGAGCGGCGGAGCCGGACCCTTCGTCCACAGAGATGCCCGAATTTCAGGAGCCGGATTATCTTATAGAAATTCCCTTTCATCTGGAGTTCGACCCCTATTACACTGCCCAAGGGGAGATCATTCCTGTGGATACCGCCTTTACTCTGGACGGCCAGCGGTTCACCCTGACGGAGGTGGAACTGTATCCCACCCACCTCCGGGTCAACCTGAAAGCCGACGCGGAGAATACCGCCTGGCTGGAAGGCTTGGCGTTATATCTGGAAAATGAGCATGGAGAGCGGTTTGAACGTCCCGGCGGTCTGACGGCCGCGGGCGATCCTGAAGGAGAGGGAATGGCCGTATTCTGGCTGGACAGCACGTTTTTCAGCCATGGACAACATCTGACGCTCTATATCACCCGGGCCCGATGGAAGGACAAGGACGCCTCCAGAGTGCGGCTGGACCTGATGGAGGGCATCGCGGAGAATCTGCCCCAGGGCGTCCGGTTTCACAAGGCAGAGCGGCAGGGGAATGGTTGGTCAGTGGAGTTCCTGGAATCTGAAAAGGAGATTGGCGGCCCCAGCAATTTGATGAGCTGCCATGGCTTCTGGGATGAGGATGGAAACCATTATGACATCTGGCAGAGCGGCTCCCGCATCAGCAGCTATCAGGACCCGGAGACGGGGGAGCGGATAGAAGAAGAGGGGATTTCTGTGGAAGATTTTTCCATGTACGGCTTTTCTGGCAGTGTAGTTTACCTGGAGCCTACCTGCAATCGGGTTACAAATTATGATACACCTGTCGCCATTCCTATCAAATAAGTCCCCTCAAAAAAGAGCGCCTGCGGGCGCTCTTTTTATGGTTGCGCTTTCC